>JBAXFM010000046.1:0-23562 GCA_037139855.1 Bacteroidota bacterium | reverse complement strand
ACCAGGGAAATGGCCATTGATGAAGGTGCAAGGCTCAGTTCATATTTCGGATTTCGGATTTCGGATTTCGGATTTCGGTTTTCAGATTTCGGATTTCGGATTTCGGATTTCGGATTTCGGTTTTCAGATCTCGGATTTCGGATTTCGGATTTCGGATTTTGGAATATAGCCGACTGTACTTCGTCCTTCGTCATTTGTTCTTCGTCCTTCGTAAATCGTAAATCCGAAATCGTAAATTCCCCAATCAGTTCCCGAATTACAGTGATCGACTTTTCCACTTCCAGTTTCCGCAACATGGCTCTTGACCACACATCGCCCTTGTGCAGCATTTCCGGTTCAAACAAGCGGTCAACATAAGCTGCGAAGGGATGCGACCAGCGGATGTCGCGGTACATTCCGCTGCTTTTGGCTGCCATTCCAACGGCTCCGATCAAGGATGCCTGCATGGTCGTTACCTTCCCCGTTCCTTCAAAACGACCGAGTACACTGGGCAGGGAAAAGATCCTTCCGGTAACCTGACGGTAGCGTTCTTCCACCTCTTTCAGGTTTTTCAAAACCTCTGCGGCAATAGATTCCGTGAGCGGATAGTTGCTTCCGCCGGGGCGAATCAGCCCCTTGCCAAACCGGTTGCCACACCATAATTGTGTGGTGTTGATGATGATGGTGCGGAGGGCCTCATTGACCACCTGGCCAAACTGATAGGCGATATCTGTACAAAGCGCCGCCGTATCGCCGATGTGAACAGCAATTCGTTCGAGTTCGAGGGCGATGATCCTTTGTCTGGATAAGTTGGGAGAAACCACAATTCCTGCCAATGATTCAACAACACCGGCATAAGCCAGTGCATGGCCAACCACCGTATCACCGGCAATGCTTTCGGCCAGAACCGATTGTTGTAAAATAGTTGCCTTTTCCACAAAAAGATGCTCCACACCCCGATGCTGATATCCCAAATGGATTTCCAGATGCAATACCTGCTCTCCATGACAAATGAAGCGAAAATGACCCGGCTCAATGATGCCCGCATGAATGGGTCCTACTCCTACTTCGTGAAGTTCATCCCCATCAATGGAATAGAACGGATAATTGTTCATAACCTGCGTAAGATCTGCCCGGTTGAACGGATAGCGGACGGGCTTCAGCCAGGGATGTCCCTGAAAACCGATTCCAAAGTTTTCATGGATTTCCCGCTCGAAAATATGAAACTGAAAATGCATTGCCGTAAGGGATGGCAGGGAGGGCAAAGGATTCAAAGGCTGTTCATGCGAAAATAAAACGAGGGCATGATTTTCATCGGCGGCCATGCAACAGATGAACTTGAAATGATCCTGCTGCGGAAGTACGAAATAGGCCACACAGTGGGTTCCCTCTTCCCCCATCAGTAAATCGATGAAGGCCGAAAATTCAACATATTCCAGCACAGGAATATCCGACAATTTTACGGTTCCCGGATTGGTATATAATTCAAAATAGTTCCTGTCCATGGTCATTTCGGTAACGCCTGGATGATTGATTCGATGAGTTGACGGAAAGGTTCCGGCTGAACAAAACAGATAAAAATGACCAGTCCGAACAAAATATATTGACTCGCAGATTGCCAGGGGTTTACTTTTTGCAGTTCGTGAAGCGGTTTTTCGCGTGGCTGGGAATAGACGATGTGCAATACCCTGGTGAGCAGTGCATAGAGTACAAAACAAAGCAGCAGTGCGGTGACGCCTAGCAGCAGGTAATCATGGGAACCAACCATCGCCTTCATCAGGTACAATTCGGAGATGAACATTCCGGATGGCGGAATGGCGGTAATGCAAAGAAACCCAAGCAGCAGGGCCGTGGCGCCGGCCGGGTAGAGGGCCATGTAATTTCCTGATTCGTCGAGTTTGTATGTTCCCATCACCTTGTACGATTGGCCCATCTGATAAAACAACCCGGCTTTGGTAAAAGAGTGGACCACAATATGAAGAATGGCGGCATAGTACCCGATTCCGCCAATGCCAAGGGCAATGGCCACAATACCCATGTTTTCGAGGCTGGAATAGGCCAGCATCCGTTTATTGTGTTTGGCTTTGAGCATATATCCTGCGGCAACAAGCAATGACAATACCCCCGACAGGATCAGCACATGGTTCATGAAGGGTAGGATGGAGGTGGCCGAGAAAAGGGCGTAAATGCGAAAAATAGCCAGAAACCCGACATTCATCAGGGTAGTTGAAATAAATGCACTGATGGGAGGCGGGGAAACAGTATGGGCATCCACGGTAACGGTATGCATGGGGAAAAGCCCCATTTTAGTGCTGTAGCCCACCAGCACAAAAACAAAGGCAATTTTCAGATAGAGCGGATTGGCCATGCGGGCTATTTCGGTAATGCTGTCGAAGGAAAGATGCAACAAGCGGGCATCGCGTACGGTAAATCCCAGGAACAGAATTCCGAGATAGGCGAGAGCGATTCCCACGGAACACACGAAGACATATTTCCAGGTGGCTTCCAGGGCCATCGGGGTGCGGTCGTGGTAAATCAGCGCTGCCACAGCAAGCGTGGTAGCCTCCACGAAGATCCAGACGGTGGTCATTCCATTGGCCAGGTATGCTCCCGACATGGCGGCAACAAGGGCAATCAAGGCGGCATGATAGATGGAATAAACCCGGGGCTTTGCATCCCTGACATAGATAAATCCGTGATAAACCGTTGTGATGGTCAGGATGGAAAGGATAGACAGTAGGAGTACCCCCAGGGGATCGAAGGTGAAATAGTCGAGTACGGTTTCACCAAGATGAAGCCAGCCATAACATGAAAAAGCAAGATGGATGGCCACATAGAGCATGGTGATGATCCGCGCCAGTGGTTTGTGATGCACCAGACCAACTACAGCGCCCATCAGGAGTGAAATCCCAAAAAACCCGATTAATATGTAACCTGCTTCAGTCATTTTATTCTTTAAAACCTTCCGGGTTTTTAAAACCTGGAAGGTTTGGTTCAATCATCCTTTAACATCGTTAGTTCATGGGCGCTTTGCTTCAGCCGCATCACGAAAATTCCCAGGATCAGCACGCTGACAAAAATATCGAGCAGGATCCCAATGTTGATCAGCATCGGCATTTCGCTGCCAATGGCCATGGAAAGCAAGAGGACGGCATTCTCAATCACCAGAAATCCAACCAGATGCGAAAATATTTTTTTATGCGAAATAATCATAAAAAGTCCGGTGTACACTGCAAAAAAAGCCACGATGAAGTAAATCATGGTGGAAGGTTTTGTATTCATTGAAAAGGAGACCACAATGCTGAGCAATAATCCGAGGGTGACAAATAACAGCGAATAAAACCCTGGAAGCGCCTTATCATGCACCCTCGCTTCACCGGTTTTGTCGATGATACGGAACAGGAGAAACGGAACAACGATCACCTTGAACACAAGGGTTTCCAGGGCAACGAAAATCAAAGTGGCGAGGGTGATGGCATGCAGTTCAAGAAATGAGAGGGCAAACAGCAATACCCCCTGAAAAGCGATCAGTCCTGCAAATATCGGGAAGCGCTCTGTCATGCTGAGATAGATCAGGGTAATGGCAAAAACGATGACAAGGAGTACATTCATTTATCCGATCATTTTAAAAGTGATCAACAGTACCAGGATAAAAGCCACCAGGGCAATAGAACTCAGCGTTACGATAAATTGCGGGTTCCTGACAAGTTTCTTACGGGCCCTGAATGATTCCATCAGCCCGATGAGGGAGGCAAACATCATCTGCAGGATAAAATAAACACCCACCTGTAACACCACCAACCAGGCTCCTCCGGGATGATTTATCCCTCCCGTTTCACTGTGGGTAATCCACTCTTTGCTGTTCACCACCAATACTGCCGGGTCAACCGGAACCAGAAAGTTGGCAATAAGCAGTCCATACATGGCAAATTTCAAAGCAGTGCCGATGTGCACCAGCGCCAGGTCAAATCCGCTATGGTCCAGAATCATCACCTCGTGGATCATGGTAAGTTCAAGGTGAGTTTTCGGATCATCAACCGGCATGCGGCTATTTTCGATCATGGCGATCTGAATCAGCAGATAAACCGCAATGAATCCGATGATAAATGAGTTATGCCCGGCAAACTGGAACGATTCGAAAATCTGATACATCGAAGTGTGTCCGGTGAGCAATGCAAGTGTACCAAACAGGATAAAAAACGCCGGTTCGGCGAGCATGGAATAGAGTGCTTCGCGGTTGGCGCCCATCCCTTCAAAACTGCTGCCGGTATCCAATGCTCCAAGAATGAAGAGGAATTTCCCGAGCGCAAGAAGGTAGGCAAACAAAACAAAATCTCCGTCAAAACCAAATATGGATGGCATTCCGGGGAAGGGCAGCAACACCAGGGCACATACAATGGTTGACAAATAGATGGCGGGAGCGATGCGAAAGATGAAGCTGGTAGTGGTGCTGAACACACTCCCTTTGCGCAGCAGGACCAGGATATTTTTCCATGGCTGCATGATGCCCGGACCTTTTCTTCCGCTGGCAATGCTTTTCACCCGGAGGATGATGCCGGGGAAAAAGAGTGCGGTGACGATAGCCAGTAAAAATCCCATTATAAGATATTCAGATAGAGTAACACAAAAATGATTAGCATGAAAATGAATGCATAAAGGATATAATGCTGGATGTTGCCTGTTTGCAAACGGGCAATTTTTTTCAACGCAAGCATGGAATAATCGGTTATCCTGCCAATCACAGAGCGGAAAACATCTGCCGGGCGAAGGGCAAATGAACGCTTGCCCGGAAAGATATCTTCTTCATGAATTTCTTTGTATTCCATCTTTTTTGCAAAAACCGGACTGGCCAGTTCAGCGAAATTTGCGGCATAGGAAGTTGCCGTGTACTGCTGACGGGCGGTTCCTGCCGTATAACCACAACCCCAGGTGGGTCCGTAGACTACTTTGCCGGGTTTCACCACCATCCTTCTGAGCGTCAGCAGTGCAACAACCACCAGGATCAGAATCATCGCCATGATGCTCACCTTTGACAGCGCATGAGCCAACGGCAATACAACCGGCCCCGGATTCAGGTGAAACTGAACTCCGATCATCCCCATCAGCGGCGATAAAAACAACATCGGAGCCAGACCGATGAGCAGAATGATGGCGGCAATCAGCAACTTCGGAAACAACATCTCCGGGCTCACCGCATTTTCTTCCACATGGATTTCTGAACGGGATGAACCCAGAAACGCCAGCCCGAAGGCTTTTGAAAATCCAAACAGGGCAAGTCCGCCAATGAGCGCCAGGGCAATGATGGTCATCATCATCGACATGGTTTGAAAAACCGAACTTGCCTGCATTCCGGCAAAAAGTCCGTAATAAATCAGAATTTCCGAAATAAATCCATTAAGCGGTGGTAAGGCACAGATGGCCATGGAGCCAAACAGGAACAACGCTGCAGTACGTGGCATTTTATGAATCAAACCACCCAACAATTCGATGTTTCGCGTATGGGTTGCCTGATAAACCGATCCGGCACAATAGAACAACAGGGATTTGAAAAGGGAATGGTTGAGCACGTGGAACAATCCGCCCCCGAATCCAAGGATGATGAGCACAGGATTGTGCGAGCCGATGCCCAGGGCACCCAAACCAAGGCCCATGCCAATAATCCCGACATTTTCGATGGTGGAGTATGCCAGCAGTTTTTTAAGATCGGTTTGAACAATCGACATCATGATGCCATATAATCCTGTCATGGAGGCAATGATCATCATGATGATGCCGATAATGTAGGCATCGGATTGTATCATGGTAAGTAAGCGAACGATCCCAAATATCCCCATTTTGATCATCACCCCCGACATGACCCCCGAAACGTGCGAAGGCGCAGCCGGATGAGCTTCAGGAAGCCAGGTATGAAAAGGGATAAAGCCAGCTTTAACAGCAAAACCGGCAAAAAACAGGAAGAAGAGCGGTGCATTTGAATGGCTGGCAAAGTAGGCTTGCAATCCATCAAAACCAAATTGACCAGTATCTGATTCTACCAACAGGAATCCGATTAGCAACAGGACCAGTCCGACATGCATCTGAATGAGATAATTTACAGCCGTTTTCAGGGTGGTTCGTTTCTCTGCCTCGAAAAGAATCAGCATGAAGGACGAAACAGCCATCAATTCCCAGGCAATCAGGAAAGCAGTGCCGTCGCGCAGCATCAGCACGCAAAGCATTGACAGGTGCAGCCAGGAATAGCTGAAATAATGCAACGCAAACTGGGCTGGTGTCTTGGTTGTTCTGTAGGAACGAAGGTAACCGTTTGAATATAACAACCCTGTAAGAACAGTAAAGTTGGTGATCAGAATAAAAAAAGCGCTGAGGCTGTCGAGGGTGAAGGTAATTGTACCCAGGAAACTGCCGGCAATAAATGTTTGAGACGTATCGTGGGGGTGAAACAAAACCCCTGCAGCAGGCACCGATGTGAGCAGGATGATGATGATGGTTAGCCCAAGAGTATAAAAATATCGTATCCCGGAAGGCATGACCAGGATAAAAAATGACAGGATAACCGGTGCAAGAATGGCAATGTTTTCCATTGACGGGTGCAAAGTAAAGACTTTTTTACCGATAAATTCATATTCTTTACCGAATTCATGGTCCCTGGAAACTCATTCAAATATACTTTTATACCGCTGAAATGACTACAGGAATAAGGATCAGCGAAAATAACCATGCATAAACAGGTTTTTCAGGGATTAAAGTGGCAGGCAACCACTTGTTATGTTGCATGTCTTACAGCAAAACAGGAGAAACAATGGATTTCAGCGGATATAAAACTGAATGCATACATGAAAATTTTATACAATTTTTACAAAATTCCATAACAGAAAACAGAAATTCAGGAATTAATATTGCATCTTGGAAAATTATGATCAGCAAAGAATATGTAAACAAGCTAAATTCGAAACCATGAAACGGATGTTTCTCAAATTATCCTTTCTCCTTTTGATGTCGTCAGGCATAACCGTCCAGGCACAGAGTTATGGAGATTACACTTTTTATGCGCCCAAAACCAATGGCAAAGCCTACCTGGTCGATTTAAGCGGAAACATATACCACCAATGGACTTTTGCTGCCAATGCCCCCACCGGTTATTCGACATACCTGTTGCAGGGGGGAACAGTGTTAAGAACTGTAGCCCGTCAAGGTAACTATTTCACCGGTGGTCCTATCTGCGGAGAAGTGCAAAAAGTTGACTGGAACGGGAATGTTATCTGGGATTATGTTTATTCAACGCCAACATACTGTACACATCATGATATTTGTCCGATGCCAAACGGCAACGTTCTGTTAATTTCCTATGAGTCAAAAACTGCGGCAGAGGTAACGCAGGCTGGCTGTTCGCAAAGCATCATCATGTGGCCCGATAAGATCGTGGAGGTTCAGCCTTCGGGAACTACAGGCGGAACTGTGGTTTGGGAGTGGCATGCCTGGGATCATCTTTGTCAGAATTATAATGCCGCTAAAAGCAATTATGTGACCTCTATTGTTCAGCATCCGGAATTGCTGAATATCAATTACAAAACGTCAAAAGACTGGATGCATGTAAACGGGATTGATTACAATGCCGCGCTTGATCAGATTACCTTCTCCTCTCATGCCTTAAATGAAATATATGTGATCGATCATAGTACAACCACGACCGAGGCCGCCGGGCATACCGGGGGAAATTCCGGAAAGGGCGGGGATCTTCTTTACAGATGGGGTAATCCTACAGCCTACCAGGCAACAGGTACCACCATTTTTAACGTGGTCCATGATGCACACTGGGTTCCTCAGGATTGCCCCAGGGCCAATTACCTATCAGGCTTTAACAACAAAGGCGGCGCTGGCAATAAAACATGTGTTGACCTCTTCAATCCACCCTACAGCGGATATACCTATTCCATCACTCCAGGGTCTGCTTTTGCCCCCCCTACCTATGATTGGAGGACCACTTACAACGGCACCCCCACCCAGGATGAGGGAAACGCACAGCAATTGCCAAATGGCAACACGCTTATTTGTATCTCATTCTCAGGATACATTTATGAAATTGATTCAAATCAAACGGTTGTCTGGTCAAAAACCATCAGTGGTACAGTGACAAATGCCTTCCGTTATACAGCGTGTTATGTCAACGGTCCCCTTGCGGTAACCTCGGGAGCTTCTCCAAGCAACGTTTGCGCGGGCGCCTCTGTTCAACTAAGCGCTACAGCCACAGGAGGCTCAACCTATACCTATTCCTGGACTTCGATACCGGCAGGTTTTACCTCCACGCTGCAAAACCCGGTGGTAACACCTTCTTTCACAACCTCCTATATTGTGAATGTCACCAGCGGGGCCTGTGCCGGCGGCGACACGGTAACCGTTACCGTTGATGACCTTCCGGCAACACCAACCATCACTCTCACAGGCGACTCGCTGATGTCGAGTTCATCCGGCGGAAACCAATGGTACAAAAATTCAATCCTGATCCCGGGTGAAACAGGGCAGTATTATAACCTTACCGGACCAGCTACTTACCAGGTGCAGGTTACCGGGCCAACAGGGTGCCTTTCGGCCATGTCGGCCTCCTTTGTCTATGTTGGCATTGGTGATTTACTGAACGGCGCTTCCATCTGGCTTTATCCAAACCCAACTTCCGGAATAATCACCCTTGATGGAAATGGACTGGAGAACAGGTCGTTTGAGGTTCGGGTTTTCAATGCCATGGGCAAAAATGTGCTATCTTTACACGATACATTTTCATTTGATCTTTCCGGTCTGGATGCCGGGTTCTACTACGTCACAATCCTGACCGACCGTTCGGAGAAAGTCAATAAAAAAATTATTCTCGTAAAATAATCCAAAAGAAAGAATTATGAAACCTGCTATCAGTAAGGTATTGCTTATCATCCTGTTGCTTACAGGATCCATGATCCGGGCACAGCACTTCACCAATTTCACTTCTGCCACCAGTGGGTTACCATCCGACAATGTAAACGGTGTTGCGGTAGATGCAAACAATCATAAATGGTTTGGTACCCAGGCCGGCATTGGCAGGTTCAACGATACAACCTGGACCACATACACCACTGCCAACGGATTGATTAATAATTACGTAACCTGTATTGCCGTGGATGTTAACAACAACATCTGGGCTGGAACTGAATTTGGCGTCAGTAAATTTGACGGTACGCAGTGGACATCTTATACCACTGCCAACGGATTAGTCAACAACTCGGTCAATGATATTGCGGGAGCATCCGACGGCAGTGTCTGGATCGGTACAGGCGCAGGAGTTTCAAATTTTGATGGCACCACCTGGAAAAACTATACCACTGCCGATGGTCTTCCCGGTGACATGATCAATCGCGTTGCAACCGATGGAAGCGGGAACAAATGGTTCGGTACTATTTTGAACGGATTGTCAAAGTTCAATGGCGCTGCATTCGCTAATTTCACTACGGCAGACAGTTTGCCCGACAACAACATCATGTCGCTTGCCATTGGTGCGAATAATACCAAATGGATCGGCTCCTATAATTATGGGGTAGCGGTTTTCGACAACCAGGACAAATGGGTGGCTACCTACCGGAAAACGGATGGTCTTTTCAATAATTTTATTCAGGATATTGCCATGGATTCCAAAGGCACCATGTGGTTCGCAAATTATGATATTTACACCATGGATCCTGGTCTTTCCAAGAAAAGTTCATCCGGATGGAAAACCTTTAATATCACCATCGGCTTGCTGAATGCGCCTTTAAAGAGGATCGCCGTTGACAAGACAGATAAAATATGGATTGCAACCGGTTCGGGAGTGTCGAAACTGACGGATGCTGCCGAAGGAATCGGCGACATGGCTGCGCTTCCTGTCAATATCTACCCAAACCCGGCCACTACTGAATTCCATGTTGACGGGCTGACTGCCACAGGTCAGATCACGGTACTCACTATTGCCGGACAGGAAGTGGTTTCACAACCTTTGTCAAAAGGCTCCAACACGGTAAGCCTTAAGAATGTCAACACCGGCCTTTACATCATTCGTTGCACAGCCGGCTCAGGTGTTTATACCGGAAAACTCATTGTCCCTTGAGCCGGTCCCGATACATCATATTGTTTCTTCTGCTGGCTGGCCCTTTTTATCTGGCCGGCCAGGAAAATTTTTACGATCAGGGGACCATCCGGGAGGTGAGGATTCACTTTGCTGAATCAAACTGGCGCCATATTCTCGACAGCCTTTTTGAAACTGTTGGCGACAACGGGAAACTCAAAGGCGATGTAACCATCGATGGTCACCTTTACCGCAATTGCGGAATCCGGTACAAGGGATACAGCTCATACAACGCTGACGAGATTAAAAATCCCTACAACATCGACCTTGACTATACGGTGAAAAATCAGAATCACCTGGGACATGTCAAACTCAAACTGAGCAACGTCATCCAGGATCCATCTTTTGTGAGAGAAGTGCTTTCGTACGAAATTGCACGGAAATACCTCCCGTCATCCCTTGCCAATTTTGCCAATTTGTATGTGAATGATACCCTGATCGGGCTTTACACCAATGTTGAAGCCGTTGATGCAAGCTTTACCAAAGAGCACTATGGTTCGCACTTAAACAGTTTTTTCAAAGGGGAACCACTGAAGTTGCTCTATCCGTTCGGCCAGAATGCCAACCTGGCGCTCACCCACGGAACCGATTCGAGCGGTTACATTCCCTATTACAATATGGAGTCGATTGCAGGTTGGAATGACCTCTACCGCCTCATTTCGTTGCTTGACGAAGGTCCCGGCAAGGCAGAAACAATCCTGAATATTGACCGCGCACTCTGGATGCATGCCTTCAATGAGACACTGCTGAACCTCGACAGCTACATCGGCTATTCTCAGAACTACTACCTCTACATGGATGACAACCATCGCTTCAACCCCATCCTGTGGGATATGAACATGTCGTTTGGAAGTTTCCGTGAATCGGATGGTTCCACCCATTTCAAGGGGCTGACCATCCCTGAAATCAAAGAGCTTGACCCGCTGGCGCTGATGGATTTTGCAATTTCTCCGCGCCCGCTGATGACAAAGCTTTTCAGCAACGACACCCTTCGCAAAATGTACCTTGCGCATATGAGGACCATCGTGAATGAGAATTTCAGGAACAACAACTATTTTACACGTGCTTCGGAACTACAAACGCTGATCGATGCTGCGGTGCTCAACGATACGAACCGGTTTTACTCCTACGCCGATTTCCATTCAAACCTTACTGTTACTGTTGGCGGAACCGGTTCCATGAAAGAGTATCCCGGAATCAAAGATCTGATGGAATCACGCATTGCCTATCTCGACGGCCAGAGCGGTTTCACCGGTCAGCCGGAGATTACAGAGGTAGCGCATTTGCCCGAATTGCCGGTAAAAGATCAACCCTGCTGGATTACTGCCCGCATCGTGGGCTCAACCATGGCCATGGTTGGCTATCGGTTCAACTCCGGCGGAATTTTTTCTCAGGTTTCCATGGCCGATGACGGCAATCACCAGGATGGCGCTGCCGGAGATGGTATTTTTGGCGCGATGATCCTTCCACGGGGACATGCCATCCAGTATTACATTTACGCGGAAAACGACAGTGCCGGTATCTTTTCGCCGGAACGCGCCGAGTATGAATTTTATTCCATTCAGCCCATGATTCTTCCGGGAGATGTGGTGCTGAACGAATTTCATACCGGACCCGGCGATGAAACCCGGATCGAATTGCTCAACACGACTACCGAACCGCTGAATGTGAACGGAATGATGCTTTCTGACGACCCGGGTTTACCTGATAAATGGATACTTCCGGATACGGTTATCGCCGCTAAAAAATATTTGCTGGTGTATTCTTTATTAAACCGGATGAAGAACGTTTCCACGGTTACGCTTTCGCAAACAGGAGGGCATCTGCAGCTGTCCAATTCTTCCGGAATCCGCCTTGATTCTGTAAGGTACAGTCAACAGGTTGCCGGGAAGACGACCGGCCGGTTTCCGAATGGGTACGGTTCCATGACCTTTATGCTTCCAACCATGGGAAGTTACAACAGCATGGGAACAACGCCCTTATCCGGGTTTCTCCTGTATCCCAACCCGGCACAGGGGCTGGCCTGGATCGAAATCAACAACAATTCCGGGCCTGTTGATGTGACGATTTACAATTCCATCGGGAAACCGGTTTTAGCACAAGCCTGTGCATATGATGCACGCACCATCCAATCGGTGGTGCAGGCAGTGGATATCTCAGTCCTCAGCAGCGGACTGTATGTGGTGAAGGTTAGTTGTACCAATGAGACCTCCACGAAAAAACTAATCATCTATTAACAAGAACAAATGGAAAAGACCACTAAGGCACTTAGAACACTTAGAAACACTAAGTTATTGATTATTAAAAAAATTATTTACTTCAGCGCGGTATTGCCGGTCATATTCATGCTGTTGATGGTCTCGTGCGAAAAAGAACCCGGTGTAGGGGGGAAATCGACCATCTACGGGAAAGTGCTCGTTAAGGAATATAATTCAACCTTCACCTATCTGCAGGAAACCTATTACGGACCCGGGATTTGGGTATATCTTATCTATGGCGACAACCGCGATTACAACGATCGTGTTCAGACAGGCATTGGCGGAACCTGGGAGTTCAAGTATCTCCGGCCGGGAACGTATAAGGTGTATGCCTTATCCAAAGACTCCACCTTACAAACCAATGCGCTGGTACCTGTAATTACTGAGGTGGAGATTCCCACCAAAAAACAAGATATTGAAATCCCTGATCTCGTCATTTTTAATTAAACCCAAATGAACCGTACCATCCTCCTTTTCCTTGGCCTGCTGATTGGAATCACAGCCCCCTGCCAGAGCAAAAAAGAACGAAAGAAAAACAAGATTAAATCCACCACCGAATGGGAAACCACAACCATTGAGGGTACGGCAACCACCTGTAAAACCTCCTATGAGGAATTTGATAAAACAGGACGCAGCATCGTGAAAATTGATTATGCCCCCGATGGCAGTGTATCGGCTAAAACAACGGCTACTTTTGACAGTTATGGCAACAAAACTGCAGAAACTGAATTTGATGCCGAAAAGAAGAAGGATCTGAAACGAACATTCCGTTACAATGCCTTGAAAGACAAGACAGAGGAGACAGAGTACCATGCTAACGGTGAGATTGTGAAAAAAACTGTTTATACCTATGATGCAAGTGGGAATAAACTTTCTGAGACAGAAACCGATGCTGCCGGCAGCCTCATTAAAAAATCAATCTATACCTATAACTCAAAGAACCTGAAGACCGGCAAAACAACCGCTCCCGGTTCAAAGAAAAAAGACAA
Organism: Bacteroidota bacterium; assembly: GCA_037139855.1. GTDB lineage: Bacteria > Bacteroidota > Bacteroidia > Bacteroidales > FEN-979 > CAIVAT01. Next base: position 10,213 of record JBAXFM010000046.1, on the reverse strand, counting down.
GTCGAAAAAGTGGGAATATGTCTATTATTGATGAACTGATCGTCCCTTTTGAGTCTGTTACCCTCGAAAAGATGGACGAGGTTAAGCTACTTAACCGGATGGATACCAAGTTCGTGTTCAATGCGGAAAAACTACCCTGCATTCTGGCGCAGCTATATGCATCATACTATATCCTCGAGATCGGGCTGGTCCGGCATCATCGCTATGAAACCCTGTATTTCGATACTCCCGGCCATCATCTGTACCTGAATCATCATAACAAGAGGATGAATCGTTTCAAGGTGCGAAGCCGTAAATATGTTGATTCAGGCCTCTGCTATTTCGAGATCAAATTTAAAAACAACAAGGAACGCACCTTAAAGGAACGGAACAAGCAAAAGGGGTCTCAGGAAGAGATTACCGGCAAACAGGAGCATTTGCTTACCTCCCTTACAAAGCTCACCGCCGACATGCTGCAACCGGCACTCTGGGTCGATTTCTCCCGGATCACACTGGTCAACCATGGAATGACGGAGCGGGTAACCATCGACACCGGGCTCACTTTCAGAAATGAAGCAGCTGAGCGCGTCTATCCGGGGGTAGTTATTGCAGAAGTGAAGCAGGAGAGATCAGCTTCGTCTGCTATCTCTGCCATCCTGCATAAAGAACATGTTCCCGGAGCAAGAATCAGCAAATATTGCCTGGGAATTATCAGCCTCAACCCTTATATCAAGCAAAACAACTTTAAACAGAAACTTCATCTTATAAATAAGCTCAATCATGATATCTGCGAAACAAATCACGATGTTCTTCCTGCTGTTGCTCCTGGCCCTGCCGGTGAAGGTATGCATCCCGCAGCAAACTGAAGCAGAAACAATTTTACAGGAGGAGGCCGATGCCACCGACAAAAAAGGAAAGAAAAAAGAAGCAAAAGTTCTGGAAATGAACGAAAAGTTTCTCATCAGTCTGGGGATTAATCTGCTGAATGTAGCGCTGATTATCCTGTTCATTTATTACCCGAACTACCGGAAGCTCGATTACATCTTTACCTTCGTGATTTTCAACCTGGTGATCTTTCTGCTGACGTTTGTACTGAAATATGTCAAACTATCGGTTGGAGCCGCCTTCGGACTTTTTGCCGTTTTCTCCATGTTGCGATACCGTACCCAGGGGCTGTCAATCAAAGACCTCACTTACATGTTCATCTTCATCGCCATGGGAGTAATCAGTGCGATCCAGTTAGAATATTATCAGTTGGGCGTAATCCATGCTATTATTCTCGGCAGTACCTTTGTTCTTGACGGAAGAGTCCTCATCAAAAACGAACTCATCAAAAGCATCCAGTACGAAAATATCGAAATGATCAAGCCTGGCAACCATGAAGCGCTCAAGGAGGATCTCCGGAACAGAACCGGCCTCAACATCCACCGGATTGTGATCGGAAAAATCGATTTCCTCAAGGACTCCGCCAATATTAAGGTCTATTATTATGAGTAAACCTCCCGGATATTTTCTGTTTTTTTTACTGATCCTGGTTGGAAACAGTCTTCACGCTCAGGTGAACGATGCCCAGTTATGGCTGAGCGTGAACCTTGAGAAAAAGATTACCCCGGCGCTGGCTATCGGATTTTCCCAGGAATTGAGGCTCAACGAAAACATGACAGAAGCCGGAACCATTTTCAGCGATCTGGGTTTAAGTTACAGATTCAATAAACGATTCAAGGCGGGAGCATCTTACAGGTTTACCTTAAAACGGCAACTTGACGATACCTACGAACGGAAAAACAGCTGGTACCTCGAAGGATTTTACCGGGAGAAGCTGAGCCCGGTCTCAATGGTATTGCGGCTGCGTTACCAGTCGCGGTATGCGGAGGCATCCACTTCAGAAAAAGCAGGAATCCCTGAAAACCATCTGCGAACAAAACTCATGATTAAATACGATCTGAAGAAGAAATTTGAACCCTACCTTTATGGGGAAGCTTTTTTCCAAACCTGCACAACGGCTTCCCAATCCTTCGACCAACTCAGGTTATGCGCCGGCATCGAGTATTCATTCAACAGAAAACACATGATTGACCTGCACTATCTTTTCTGCAAAGAATACCATGTGAAACACCCCGAAACTGATTACGTGTTCGGAGTGAGTTATTATTTTACATTTTAAGGTATGTCTCTATCCTTTATATCCGGCAAAAAACTCAGGATTCTTCTTCACATCATCGTGTGGTCAGTGCTATTCATCCTGCCCGCCTACCTGCTGTATGGAGATTCATCGCGCGACAGGGCCTTCATGATGGAAGTCTGGTTTCAGCTTGCATGTTACGCGATCATTTTTTACCTGAGTTATGCACTGCTTGCCCCACGATTTTTTTTTACCGGGAAAAAGCTTTTGTTTTTCATTACCGCTTCCCTGATAATCCTCATCCTGACATTTTTACTGGGATTGCTCAACTACCACTTCAGTCCGGTTTTTCATGCGGGTGTAAGGGAACATTTACCACCGCCCGATCTGGCAAAGAATATTGATCGCAGGGAGTTCCCTCAGCCACCACCACCAGTGAGAAACTGGCCGCTGTTTAATTTCCTGCTCACTTCATGTCTGGTTACCGGTTTAAGTCTTGGCTTGCGGTTTTCAGAAAAACTTGTTCAAAACGAAAAAAGGCGGAAAGAGGCGGAAAAGGAAAAACTGCATACGGAACTGGCTTTTCTGAAACACAAGATTAATCCCCATTTCCTGTTCAATACCTTAAACTCAATCTACAGCCTTGCCCTTATCAAGAGCGATCTCACTGCCGGGGCGGTGATGAAACTCTCTGACATGATGCGCTATGTGATCCAGGATGTGGAGCATGAAACCGTGCCACTGGAGCTGGAACTTGAATACGTGGTCCATTATGTGGAATTGCAACAGATCCGGTTAAGTACCAACATTGATGTGCAGTTGAACATCGAAGGTGACCCAAAACCATATGAAATCCCGCCAATGATCCTGGTCCCGTTTATTGAGAATGCTTTCAAATATGGGACCAGTTCACATGAAAAGGCTGTGATAGCGATACAGGTTAATATCAACGAAGGATTCCTGGCCTTCAAGGTATCCAACCATATCTTTGCCGGCCGGGAAAATACGGAAACGTTTGGCATCGGAATTCAGAACACCCGTCAACGGCTGAATCTGATGTATCCCGGGAATCATAAATTGGTTTTGCTGAACAATGGAACGGAATTCATCGCAACCCTTGACATCACCCTCTCATGATGACCTGTATTGCCATCGACGACGAGCCACTGGCGCTGGAAGTGATCAAAAAATATGTTTCTGACACCCCGCTTGTCCGCATGGTCAGCGCCTTCACAGATGCGATTCAGGCGCTCACTTTTCTCAAGACCCAAACAGTTGACCTGATCATCCTGGATGTTCAAATGCCCGATATCAGCGGGATTCAATTCCTTCAAAGTCTGAAACAACGCCCCATGGTGATCTTCACCACCGCCTACAGCGAATATGCCGTGAAAGGATTTGAACTCGAAGCGGTTGACTACCTGGTAAAACCGATCAAATTTGACCGGTTTGTGAAAGCACTGGAAAAGGCGCTGAACCTCATGGCCATGCGCTCAGCAGTGGCGGCTGGATCGGAAGAGGAATTTCTGTTTGTCAAATCGGGCTATGGAACCGTCAGGATCAATTTCAGTGATATCCGGTACATCGAAGGGCTCGATGATTACATCAAGATCCACTTTCTGGATGAACGCAAGCCGATCCTGTCGCTGATGAGTTTGAAAAGCCTCATGGAAAAGCTCCCGGAAAGCCGGTTTATGCGGGTCCACCGGAGCTTTATCGTATCTCTGAATAACGTGCGTAGTGTGCGCAACAAATATATCTTTCTTGATACTTTGAAAATTCCGGTTGGCGAAACATATGCGGAGGCGGTTCATGCCTGGCTGTCAAAATTTTAACCTGTCGTTCCCCCACGATGCATTCGCCATGCGCAACATACACCTGAATTACTTTCTAAAATTATTATCTTTGTCAAACTAAAATTCAAATTATGGAACCGCTGAATTTAGACCTCAACAAACGGTACACCTACGCCGACTATCTTACCTGGATGGACGATGTGAGGCGTGAATTATTTGATGGTTTCATTAAGTTGATGACCCCGGCGCCTTCAAGAAGTCACCAACGAATTTCTACAAAACTCACGCGAATCATCGATGTTTTTCTGGATGGCAAAACATGTGAAGTTTATCATGCACCTTCAGATGTACGTTTTCCAAAAGACAATAAAAGCAAAGGAGATAAACAGGTTTATACGGTTTTACAGCCTGATCTTTTCATCGTTTGCGACCTTTCGAAGCTGGATGACCGGGGTTGCCTTGGCGCACCGGATATGATTATCGAAATTATTTCGCCAAAAAATTCCAAACGCGATACCCGGGATAAGTTTGAAATTTACCAGGAACACGGCGTTCGCGAATACTGGATTGTAAGTCCCAACGATGAAACTGTAAACGTGTTTGTTTTGGATGAAATAGGAAAATTCCAGTTTAAAGGTCTTTTTGCAGGCGATGATAAAATTCCGGTGAATATCTTCCATGGCGATTTAAAAGTTGACCTGACAGAAGTGTTCACTTCATAGAAAAATTTCGACCTGCATGCCAGCAAAGCTTTTATGAGGCCGGGGCAACACCAATAATCAAAATATATTATTTCTGTAAATGATGAACTAATTGATGAACCGCGTAAACAGGTAAAATAGTTACCTGATCCATGCCGGAAAAGTTTTCAAGGGAAAGCCTGAAACCCTGCGTCAGTTTTTTTTCTTTTAAGAACAAATACAAACTTTGCATGCTTCCTTTGGTTCCTGCTTTAACTTCAACAGGAACAATGGCATTGTTAAACTGACACACATAATCTACTTCGGCCTGGCTATTCTTAGCGTCGCGCTGCCAATAGTACAAATCGGCTTTCTGATAGCAACTTTCAGCTTTGAGTAATTCCAACCCTACATGAAGTTCGGCAATATGGCCTTTGTTTATGACATTAAAATCATCGCTAATGAGTAAATCAGCGATATTTAATCCTAATATCCGTTGAAATATTCCTGTATCAAAGATTAAATATTTTGTTTTTTTGGGGTTTATTTCAGCGCCTAAGGGAATGCCATTTGCAGCGCTGTGTGTAACAGGATAAACCAATCCGGCCATTTTTAACATCTCTATGGCTTCTTTGATTTGCAAATTATTCAAGGTAGCAGTTGGGTAAGAATAGGTGAATTTTGTTGCCACCTGCCGGGCAATGGCATTAAAAACCTCTGTCAGCCTGGCGCCGGGTACGCGCATTTTATATTTGGCAAAATCGGCTTGAACTGAGATCAATAAGTCATTTAAAGCCCTTTGAACTTCCAATAAATCATTACTGTTTACATATATATTCACTGCCTCAGGCATACCTCCGATAATGACAAATTTTTTATACAGATTTATTAATTTTTGATGTATTGGCTCCGATAAAGGTTTAGAAACAGTCGCCTTATTTAATTGCTCCAGTAACAATTTCTCATCCTGTGCCATTAAAAACTCACTGAATGAAAGCGGATACATGTATAAAGAACGAACCCGGCCAACACCAAACGAAGGAATATCTGCCAGTGCAAACTCAAGCAAAGAACCGGCTGCAACAACATGCAATTCAGGCATTTTTTCGTAAAAATACCGGAGCATTCCAATAGCAGGAATGCAAGCTTGTATTTCATCCAGAAATAATAAGGTTTCACCTGCAACAATGGGGGTATTGGTCAGTACCGAAAGTTGTTCGCAAACTTCAGATACAGATAAGCTCTTTTCAAAAACCGAAGAAAACAATGGACGCTCATCAAAATTGATTTCCACGAAATAAGTAAAATGCAAGGACAGGTTTTTTACGGTTGACGTTTTACCTACCTGACGTGCCCCTCGCAAAATCAGAGGTTTTCTATTTTCGGCTGATTTCCAGTTTAATAAATCCCCGTCGATGGTTCTTTTCAGATACATTGCTTTATAATATTTATAAAATCCAAACCAATAATCGAATGCAAATGTAAATAATCCAAACCAATAATTACTATTAAACATAAATAATCCAGATCAATTTTCACTTTCCGGTCCTGCTTCGGACAAATGAGTGGTAAACTATGTCCAAGCCAGATAAATAGCTGAAACAATCGCTGGCCAAACGCACAGGGCTTCACCCTGTGTTAATAGATTCCGCACTTTCAGGGCTAACATTGATTCAGAATAAGAAACTTAGAGATGGCGCGTGTTATACTTGACCGAAAGGGATAGGCAGTTTAAAAAAAAAGCCTCGTTAGCGCGTAAAGGAAATGGATGAACGATTTGTGCTGATCTGCTCAATGTTTCCCCAAATCAACTACAACCTGCTCAGTGCCATACATGTTGATTCGCCTGATCTCCTTTGCCAAGAAATCAACCTGGTTGAGATCGAGTTTGCGCAGGGTCGGATTTTCATAGGTTTTAAAGTAGAAAAACCGGCTGGTCAGGTCGCGGAAGGTGACCCACTGGGTGGATTCGTTTGAAACAATATTGCCATTGGCATCTTTGTCGACGATGATGCCGAATGGGATGGAAAAAGTGTTGATCACATGCTGGCAAAGGATGAGATTTGAGGCGGCATCGGGCTGGCGGGTAACAAACCTTTCGAACATGGCCAACCGTACAAACCGGCTGGGAGGCGTGTAATCGCCCGGAATACCCATCATTCCGTCGCCATGACCGGTTGGGGCAAAGGTAAATCCGCCAGCCTTGACCGGCATCGGGTTGGTGTTTTCGAATCCGATGTATTGACGCAAATTGTTATAATGCCAGGGAAGCGAGGGCGAGTTGGTCATGATACCCAGCGGGTTGTCGTAAATGTTGCATTGCCCCTTGTCATACTCCACCACGATGCAGCCACCATTGGCATCATATACGATAAAATGAACGGTGACCGGCATTTTCATCTTTGTGGGATTAGAATAAAAAAACACTTTTACATCTGATAAAGCCTTACGTACTTCGTTGACGGTGGAAAAGTTTGCCAGCGCCCAGTCAGCAAACATAACCTGGGCCAGGGCCTTGCTGCTGTCGGCCGGGGCAACGGACTGGTACTGCATGTCGCTTTCGTACCAGAGCACGCTTACGGCTAGTCCTTTCTCATTCAGCCCGTCGCTCACCCCGAAATCCATCCCCATGGAAGCAACGCCAACATACCCGTTGCGGGTTGACCATTTCACCCCCGCCTTGCCTACCGGCGAAGGGCTCGCGAAAGGTGTGTTTCGTGGCACCACGATGAGGTCGTATTTCAGGTCGACCCCGAACTCCATCGACCGGCCCAGGGTGATGTTGCCGTTGGCGGCTTTCATGCGGAAAACGGTGCAGGCAATGGTCTCTGACAGAAATACCAGACTACAAAGGGTCATGGCTAAAAGGATTTTGCTTTTCATGGTTAGTTGATTTATCATTTTCCGGTTTCATTGTGCGTACTCTTTTTATCCTTTGCAGGAAACTGAATCGTGCCCCGGCACATCGAAAAGAGCGGGCGCGTAATAGTTCTGAAAGCCAAATGAGTTAGCTTTGGCCAGCGGGTTGTTGGCCATCTGAACCTGTTCCTGTGTCTGGGCAAGGAGACATACAGGAAAAAACAGGATCAGGAATAACAAGGCTGCCCGGAGTTTCTGGTTTGCCATCCTTTTTAGTTCATCCAGGAGTTTCCGGTAAGCGTTTCCTTCGGTTTTTGCCTGATCGGCATGTTGCCTTAACGTGTGTGTCAGGTCATCCTGTGCACTGTCGCGGATGCTGGCAAACGGTTCTTCATCCCCATCTCCGGCAAGGTTGCTTTTATCGGCATCTGTGACCAGAGAGGGTAACTTATGGATGTTGTTGCCGGAATTTGGGTATTTGGATTTCATTGGGTTCAGTCTTTTGGAAAGGCATTAAAAAGGTTGTTTTTCCAGGTGGTGGGTTGAGATTACCTCCTACCCCCCCCAACTTGTGACAAGTTGAGGGGAAATGGAGGAAGATGAGGGTAGATAGTTTAACACTTTTATAAATGAACTTTCTTAATCAGTAAATGATAAATCCTAATTCCATATATTATAAGTACCGTTGTATATTGGTTGACAATAAAAATCCAAGCTCCATTCGTGGTTGCTACCTGATGAATTATTATTCATCAATGTAATTCCAAAATTAAATTTATTTGCACCACTTTTTGCCGTTGCGGAACTATAACTGGTCTCAGGTGCAAAGCTTGTTGTTGAAAATAAATCTCCGGTGGTTAAATAGGCCCAGCCAGATTGGAGTGTAATTTGCGTACCTCCAAAAAATTGAATGTCAGCGTCTGTTAAAGATGGTGGGTCGGTTTCATATCTCGTATAAACACTAATGCCACCAGTGTTTGGATTTGCTCCTAAATTAACATCTATTTCTCTAACGTGTAACGCATAAAATTGCGATGTTTGCATTACCGGGCCGTTATACTGTATAAAGTTATCACCCCACGTAAAGTATGATTCATATGATTTTTCTTCATCCAGTGACTGGCCACTGCCATCTTTAGCGCAATATGGCATTGCCTGGTTCTCAGCCCAGGAATTTACAGCATAGACCGGGCAGTTTTTTGCAACATTGTTTGTGTTATCGTTCAAATATAAATACCCCCAAGGCCAGCATAAGGATACTGAACCAAAAGCCAGACTGAATTCAGATGACCAGGTTGATTGTGGTTTTGCCGTGATATCAGAAGGGTTGTAATAAAGCAAAACAGCTGAACCAGATAATGTCGCATAATGTCTCCAAACTACACCTGTAAGGGACATATTTGCACCTGTTGCTTCTTTATCACTAATAGTACTTTCTCCTCTGTAAAAACTCATGGTGTTATCAGCACCAGCATCAGATCCACTCCAGTACGTATAAGGATACTGACTTAACAGGCTTCCATTATTATCAATAGCAGTTGTGCAAGCCGTGCCATTGAATGTCCAGCCTAAGGGTGTACTACAATATTTTACCGGTAATGCCATTGTAATGTAAATATTGCTGGTTGGTAATGCCAGCCCGGCCATCATCAGCGAATTTACCATATTGGCTCTGGCAATAAAATTACCGCAAATGTTATCATTTTTAATACCACAACCATAATAGTTGGACATGTCGGAATAAAACGAGCTAACGGATCTGTAATCAACAATATTAATACTTAAATAGTCAACTGCTGTTAAAAATACCTTTAACTCCGATTGTAAATAAGGTTGGAATTCTCCTGTAACATATTGATTAAATGCGATTTTTCCGTTAACACTATCCTGTTCAACCAAATAATTTCCGCGAATTATCAATGCCTCAAATTGGTATTGGGTTATCATCAAAAAATAATTTTCTAATAACCGATAGCAAGCCATTGCATTGGCTGGATTCTGTGTTTGGCTGTTGCCCGTGTTTAAGATTATTTTATCGCAAAAAGTCTTCAAATCACTGTCCGCAAATCTACCCGATGCAGGTACGATTGCGTTATGTATTCCAATTATATTAGCAGTAATATTAGTAATGGTGGGATTTGTCATAAATTCTGTCTGAAGCTGCCCTTGTAAATAGCTAATTGTCAATGCTCCTGGTGCATTATTTTCTATCATTGCACCATTTTTCGAATAGAATCTTAACCCTGTTGATGCAGCTGAATCAAATCCGGCTGTTACATTTACGCAATATTGCTGTGATGACAATGCTTCCATTTCTGCAATAATAGCATTTTCAGATATACTCAACTCTTTTGCAAGAGCTGCAATATCGGCTTCAATTGCGTTAAGCTGGTTCACCATGCCTTTATACGCATTTTCAATTGCAGTCTCCTTTCTCTTCTCTTTTATGAAGTTTGAAATATCTAATGCGGCTTTAATCATATCGGCGATAGGATTTGCAGGGTCCTCACCAATCAAAGATTTGCCAAGGGTATACATATAACTACCACCAAATTTTTTACCTTGAACAACTTCATCATAGCTGAATAAATTAGGTTTGGATCCAAAAAGATCAGCTGGTAGGGGAGTGGGAGGGATAATGGGATCGGGAGGTGTTACATCTTCATTTTTCTTACACGACACGGTGACAAGCATAAGCATCGCCAGGAGCAGTACTACTGAAGCGATTGATTTCCAAAGAGTTTTTGTTTTCATGGGTTTTTGTTTTAAAGGTTAGT
>JBAXFM010000045.1:0-23620 GCA_037139855.1 Bacteroidota bacterium | reverse complement strand
TAACAACTACCAGGTTAAGCAAAGCGGCACGAGAGTTTAACATCGGGATTAAAACCGTAGTGGATTTCCTAAGTAAAAAAGGATTTTCAATGGATATGGATCCCAATGCGAAATTGTCACAGGAGATGTATAACCTTCTGATGAAAGAATTCGCTTCGGAAAAACATGTCAAGGAGGAGGCGAAGAAGATTGGGCTGCAATTTACTGCCCATGAAACGATCACCATCGAAGACAAAAAAACGGCATTCAAGGATCGTGAGAAAGAACTTGATGATTTGTTTATCAAAAACGTTTCCATGGACTTCGAAAAGAAGCAGTATGAAGCTGCTAAAAAGCCCAGGGAGGTTGTTTTTGTTAAAGAACCTGTTGTCGAAGAGAAAAAACCGGAAGTAATACCTCCTGTCGAAACGCCAAAGCCGGCTGTAATAATCCCTGAAGAGGTAAAACCCGAACCTGTTGTCGTAACTGAAGAACAGCCACCGGTTGTTGTTCCTGTTGTTGCTCCTCCTGAGCCAGTGCCTGTAGAAATTATTGTTCCTGAAGAACGTCACGATATTCCGGAAGTGCCGGAAATTATTGACATTAAGAAGGACGAAACGCCCGCCATTGAGATTCCGGCAGAACCTGTTCAGGTTCAGCCCGAAATCGAGCCTGCTCCTGCACCAGTTACTGAACCCGAGCAAAAACCTTCCAATGATTTAAAAATCGTTGGCAAGATGGATCTGGGTGTTTTTGATAAAAAATTATCCAAAAAAGTTAAATTACACCTGCAGCCTGTCGTAACCGAGGCAACACCAGGTCCTGTTCAGGAACCTGAAATCGTTGCAGAAGTAAAAGTTCCCGAGGTTATCGAAACCCCTGCCCCTGTGGTTGAAAAGCTGCCGGAAGAGCCCATAATCGTGAAGGCGCCGGAACCTGTTCAGGAATCAAACTTTCTGCCTACCGAACGCATCAAACTCGAAGGTCCAACCATTCTCGGTTCAATGTTATTGCCTGAACTTAAAAAAGTTGAGAAGAAAAAACATACACCTGTTGCCTCCTCTTCCGATGAGACCCTGAAATCAAAGAAAAAGAAACGTAAACGGATCAAACGTCAGGGCGAAGAAGGAACAGTATCCACCACAGCCAGCACTGATATACCACGTCCGGCTTTGCACAAGCCAACGCTGGCAAAGGATAAAAAATTCCACAAGGACGTTCAAAAGCCGGAGGTCACTTCTGAAGATATAGAAAAGCAGATCAAGGAAACCCTGGCGCGATTAAGTCCTACGGGTAAATCAAAAGCATCAAAATACCGTAAAGCGAAGCGGGATGCGGTAAGCCATCAGATGCACCAGGAACAGGAACGAATGGAAGAAGGCAAGCGGGTAATTAAAGTTACCGAATTTGTAACAGCCAACGAACTCGCCTCCATGTTGAATGTGCCTGTAACAGATGTAATATCAACCTGTATGTCGCTTGGCATGTTTGTATCTATCAACCAGCGTCTCGATGCTGAAACACTCACTCTTGTCGCAGAAGAATTCGGACATAAAGTTGAATTTGTAAGCGTAGAGGTTCAGGAGGCCATTAAACAGAATGAGCCAGATAAACCGGAAGATATGACCGACAGACCGCCGATTGTCACGGTGATGGGTCATGTTGACCATGGTAAGACCAAACTGCTCGACTTTATCCGCAGCACCAATGTCGTGGCGGGTGAAGCAGGTGGAATTACCCAGCATATCGGCGCTTATGAGGTAATTCGCGAAGATGGCAAGAAGATAACCTTCCTCGACACACCGGGTCATGAGGCGTTTACTGCCATGCGTGCCCGTGGAGCCAGCATTACAGATGTTGTAATCATTGTGATTGCCGCGGACGAGAATGTAATGCCTCAAACCCGTGAAGCCATCAATCATGCGCTTGCGGCTGGCGTTCCCATCGTTTTTGCTTTTAACAAAATGGATAAGCCCAACTCCCACCCTGAAAAAGTTCGGGAGGAATTATCGAAAATGAACATTTTGGTTGAAGAATGGGGTGGTAAATATCAAACACAGGAAATATCAGCAAAGGTTGGCACAAACGTTGAATTGTTGCTGGAGAAGGTATTACTTGAAGCTGAAATGCTGAGTTTGAAAGCCAACCCGTCAAGATTGGCTACTGGTACCGTTATCGAATCGTCGTTGGATAAGGGTCGTGGATATGTAGCTAAGCTATTGGTTCAGAACGGCACTTTACGTGTTGGAGATATTGTACTGGCAGGCGCAACTTACGGCAAAGTAAAGGCGATGTATAATGAGCGCAATATGCCTATCAAAGAGGCAGGGCCATCACAACCGATGTTAATGCTTGGTTTGAACGGCGCCCCCCAGGCGGGCGACGGTTTTAATGTAATGGCCGATGAAAAGGAGTCAAAACTTATTGCCACCAAACGTTTGCAATTGCAGCGTGAACAAGGGTTACGTACACAGAAACACATCACGCTTGATGAAATCGGACGTCGTATTGCGATTGGCGACTTCAAAGAACTCAACATCATTGTTAAATGCGACGTAGACGGTTCCGTTGAAGCATTGTCGGATTCCCTGTTAAAATTATCCAATGAAGAGGTAATGGTCAATGTGATTCATAAATCGGTTGGAGCCATTACAGAGTCAGATGTTTTGCTTGCCTCTGCATCCAATGCGGTAATCGTAGGATTCCAGGTTCGTCCTTCTGTGAGTGCACGTAAGCTGGCCGAAGCTGAACAGATCGACATTCGCCTGTACTCTATCATATACCAGGCGATTGAAGAAATTAAAGCCGCCATCGAAGGCATGTTATCCCCTGAAATTGAAGAGAAAATTCTTTGCAATATTGAAGTCCGTGATGTTTTCAAAATCACCAGAGTAGGTTCAGTTGCAGGATGTATGGTTCTTGATGGAAAAGTGACCAGGAATACCAAAATCAGGGTTATCCGCGATGGCATTGTGGTGTTCACCGGGATGCTCGGTTCCCTGAAAAGGTTCAAGGATGATGTAAAAGAGGTGCTGACCGGCTATGAGTGTGGTTTAAATATCGAAAATTTCAACGACATCAAAGTAGGTGACATCGTTGAAGGATATGAACTGACCGAAGTCAAGCGGAAACTTTAACGGAAAATTATCGCTGAAGTGTTTGCAGTCTGTCAGGACCGATGGAAACAATATCTATCGGTAATCCAACTTCATTTTCAATAAATTTTATGTATTCAGCCAATTCATCAGGGATATCACTCACTGTGGTGCAACCATCAAGGGTTGTATTCCAACCTTTCATCTCCCGATAAAACGGTTGAATCTGATCATCACTCAGGTCGAAGGGGAAACCAGGCAGTATGCTATTGCCCGTTTGATATCCGGTACAGATTTTTATTGCAGGGAATGCATTCAACACATCCGCCTTCATCATAATCAGACTATCAACCCCATTCAGCATGATGGAATATTTCAGGGCAGGGAGGTCAAGCCAGCCACAACGTCGCGGACGGCCCGTCGTTGAGCCAAATTCATTCCCGCCAACCCTCATTTTCTCGCCATCTGAATCATGCAATTCTGTTGGGAATGGACCGCTGCCTACCCGTGTGCAGTAGGCTTTAAATATACCATAGATTTTCCCGATTCTGTGTGGTGAGAGTCCAAGTCCTGAACAAACCCCAGCAGTGATTGTATTCGATGAGGTTACAAAAGGATAAGACCCGAAATCGACATCCAGCATGGTTCCCTGAGCGCCTTCGGCGAGTACTGTTTTACCCTCATCGAGGCTTTCATTCAGAAAAATCTCACTGTCAATGATCTTCAACCCCTTCAACCGCTGAATTGATTCAAACCATTTCGCTTCATAGCCATCATAATTGAGCCCGTCAAGAAGATGGGATGAATAATCGAATCCAAGGTGGCGAACAACATCAAGATGTTCTGCTTTAAGCTGTTCGTAACGGTTATTGAACGAATGCTCTGTGATATTCCCAACCCTCAAACCGTTTCGTCCATATTTATCGGTGTAGGTAGGGCCAATTCCCTTCAATGTTGAGCCGATTTTCGAAGAACCTTTTTCTGATTCCAACGCCGCGTCAAGCAATCGATGTGAAGGTAAAATCAAATGAGCACGTTTGGAGACAAGCAGGTTTTCTTCAGGTTCCATACCAGCCTGCCTGAGCTTATCAATCTCATTGAAAAGGATGAATGGGTCGATGATTACACCATTTCCAATTACATTCAATGTTTGGCGGTGAAAGATCCCGGAAGGAATTGTATGCAGAACAAACTTTCTGCCTCCGAAAATAATTGTATGACCAGCATTGGGCCCACCTTGAAACCGGGCGATTATATCATAACGCGGGGTAAATACATCGACAATTTTCCCTTTGCCTTCATCTCCCCATTGTAATCCCAGGATAACATCAACCTTCATCATCGGAGTTTACTTCTTTGATTTCGAATTGCCGTAAAATGTTAGTGCATAGTGCGAGATATTCACATTAAACATAGATTCAATGTGCGCTTTCACATCTTCAATGCGTGGATCATAAAATTCAAGAACTTCACCGGTATCATCAAAAATAAAATGATCGTGTTGTTTTAACAATGTTGACTTTTCAAACTGCGCATAGTTGGTCCCAAACTGATGCTTGGTAACCAAGCCACAATCAAGGAGCAATTCGATGGTATTGTATAGTGTCGCTCTGCTAACCCGGTATTTGTGATTCTTCATCCGAATGTACAGTGTTTCAATATCAAAATGCCCTTCTGTAGCAAAAATCTCCTTTAAAATAGTGTAACGCTCAGGAGTTTTGCGGTGTCCGTGCCTTTCAAGATAATCAGTAAATAAATTGCGTGCTGTTTCGAAAAGATCTTCCATAGTTTTTTTGATCATAATTGGAAATTTGCCATAAAGGTAGACATTTATCAGTATTTAGAACGAATAAAAATAGATTTTTTTCAAATTAATTTATTCGGGTAACATGATTCATGCCTTCCACCATACTCAATTTGATTAATGCGTCATTTAAATTTGTCGTATTTTTAACATACAGGGCAATTGCACCTTCTGTAAGTCCAGCCATTGCCTCGATATGGAATGATTTGATGTTCAGATTGAGTTCATTCGAAATAATACGGGTAATTTCGTTGATAAGTCCCTGCCTGTCCATACCCATCACTTTAATCTCTGCCACAAAGGAGATAGAATCAGAATTTTCCCAGTTTACACTAACCATTTTTGTTCCATAAACTGTCATCAATTCCTGCGCTTTGGGACATTTTGTACGGTGTATCTGCATAGGCAACTGGTCTGATGCTAAAAGTCCGATAACCTCATCCCCCGGAATCGGATTGCAACAGGGTGCCACCGAATAATCGATGGCTCCGGCATTTGTTTTAAGGGAACGGCTGTGGCTGATAACTTTATCGTTTTTTCTCCTGGGAGTTTCACCTGTTCCATTACCATTGTCTTTGGATAAGCCTTTAGAAACATAGTTTTGCCAGCCAGTGCGTACATTTGAAGCGGCGAATAGTTTCACATCCTTTAGCCCTATTGTACCCAGTGATACCGAATAGAAAAGATCAACAATGCTGCTGAAATTATTTGCTGCCAGAAAATTTTTAATGTTATCATTTGTATATTCGAGTCCAATTTGTGCAAACCAAATCCCCAATCGCTCCTTACCCGATTTGGCAAATTTCTTCTTTTCTGCACGCACCGCCAATTTAATGCTTGATTTAGCCCGGGTAGTGACCACCTGGTTTAGCCATTCTTCCTTTGGCGCCTGTTTCGATGAAGTAATTATTTCAATTTGCTGTCCATTGCTCAATACATGGGTGATAGGCACCAGTTTTTTATCCACTTTTGCGCCAATACACGTATTGCCCAATTCACTGTGTATGGCATAGGCAAAATCAAGAACAATTGAGCCAGCGGGGAGGGATCTCAATTCGCCGCTTGGAGTAAACAAGGATATCTCATCAAGAAAGAAAAAGCCTTTCACATCATCAATGAATGACATCGCATCAGAATCGGGACTTTCGATCATCTCTTTGATGCGGTCAAGCCAATTATCAAGGCGGCTGTTTATATGCATGGCCTCTTTGTATTTCCAATGCGCGGCATACCCTTTTTCAGCAATTTCATCCATCCGCCGCGACCGGATCTGAATTTCAACCCACTGACCTGTGTGACTCATTACCGTCGTATGCAATGCCTCATATCCATTGGCTTTGGGGATAGATATCCAATCGCGTAACCTGTCCATGTTGGGACGATAAAAATCGGTAATGGCCGAGTAAACCTTCCAGCAATCAGACTTTTCAGTTTCAACAGGAGAATCAATCACGATCCTGATCGCGAAAATGTCATAGATTTCTTCAAACGGCACCTCTTTTTTCTGCATCTTCAGCCAGATGGCGGCAATCGATTTTTCCCTGTCCTGGATCTCATACACAAATCCCTTTTCAGAAAGCGCTTTTTTAATGGGATAGATAAACTTGTTGACAAAGCGTGTACGGCTTTTTGCCGATTCCCTCAGCTTACGTAAAATAGTATCATAAACGGCAGGTTCAGTGTACTTAAGAGCCAGGTCTTCCAATTCGCTCTTGATAGCATGTAACCCAAGCCTGTGAGCCAGCGGAGCATACAGGTAGATTGTTTCAGACGAAATTTTCAGCTGTTTTTCATGGGTAAGCGCATCCAGTGTCCGCATGTTGTGAAGCCTGTCAGCGAGTTTGATCAGGATAACCCGAACATCATCTGAAAGTGTCAGCAGTATTTTCTTAAAATTTTCAGCATGAATGGAAGCGGTATGCTGATCAAAGATGCCCTTGATTTTGGTCAGTCCATCGATGATGGTTGTTACCTTGTCACCAAACAACCCCCTGATATCCTCAATGGTATACTCCGTATCCTCCACCACATCATGCAACAATGCGCAAACAATGGAGGTTGCCCCCAGTCCGATTTCCCCTACCGCAATGGTCGCTACGCTTAAAGGATGATAAATGTATGGCTCTCCGGTTTTGCGTCGCATATCCTTATGCGCCTCCAAAGCCATTTTAAAAGCCTTGCGGACTAACTTTTTGTCAACGGGATTACGGGGTTTCCAGAGACGAAGGAGATTCCTGTAGCGTTTTAGTATTTCCTGTTTTTCAACTTCTGCATCCTGTTGATACATCACTACGGGTTGTTTTCTGAATACCACGCAAAATTAATTAAAATTTAGAATGAATTGAAATAAAGTACCAATATCTCTTTCGGGGCAGAGAAAATTATTACTTTTGACGATAGATTCTGAAGCTACTATCCTGATATGTCAAGACGATCGATATTGCATTTACTTCTTCTGGTTTTGTTGTCAACTGTTTTTGCTCCGGTTATTGTTTTTGGCACCCATCAGCGTGCTGCTGAGATTACCTTCAGGCAAATTTCAAAAAACTTATATGAAATAACATTAATCTCCTACACTTTTACCCCGAGCCCTGCAAATGCCTATCGCGACTGGCTTACCATTCATTGGGGAGATGGGACTTCCAATGATATTCAAAGAATAGTGATGACTCCGCTGGCCGATGACATTACCTATAACAAGTATGTAGGGACCCACGATTTTCCGGGAGCCGCCACTTACACCATTTCCTGTGAAGATCCGAACAGAAACGGGGGCATCCTGAACATCCCTAATTCCATCAACACGCCCTTGTATATCTATTCAGTACTAACAATCAACCCTTTCCTTGGGTATGATAATTCACCGGTTTTGTTGAATCCTCCGGTTGACAATGCCTGTGTACACCAGATCTTTTATCACAATCCGGGCGCTTATGATGCCGATGGCGACAGTTTATCCTACAAACTGGTCCCCTGCCGTGGGGCGCTTGGGCAGGTGATTCCCGGGTATACCTATCCGGAGGCATCGAAGAGTTTAACCCTTGATGCAATAACCGGCGACCTCATCTGGGATAGCCCCGAGCAACAGGGTGAATACAATGTTGCCATTCTGATTGAAGAGTGGCGGAATGGTCAGAAAATCGGCAGTGTACTGCGCGACATGCAGATTATTGTTGTTGCCTGCAATAACCGTCCGCCAGTGATCGATTCTGTTTTTGATACATGTGTTGAAGCCGGTAAAGTTCTGCGATTCCCTGTCAAAGCCTATGACCCCGACAGCAATAATGTAACCCTGACCGGAACAGGGGGGCCATTTATCCTTCCAAGGGATTCTGCAACACTTACACCAAATCCCGCCACCGGACACGGGCAGGTACAGGCCCTCTTCCGATGGAATACTGTTTGTAATCATGTAAAATTACGTCCCTATCAGGTTTTCTTCAAAGCCAAGGATGATGCCCAACCTGTTAGTCTTGTCACCTTTAAATCGATTAATATCCTGGTGGTCGGGCCAGCTCCTAAAAATCTGGCCACAGTGCCCATGGGAAATACCATCCAGTTGAACTGGGATAATTACAGTTGTTCCAATGCCACCGGATATTATATCTATCGCAAAGCCGATTCCACCGGTTATATTCCGAATTATTGCGAAACCGGGGTTCCACCCTATCTCGGGTACACTAAGATTGATCAGTTCACCGATATTTCCCGTACAGCGTATCTGGATGACAATAAAGGTGCAGGACTTATGCGCGGATTGAAATACTGTTACCTGGTGGTGGCTTACTATGCCGACAAAGCCGAAAGTTATGCCTCAAATGAGGCGTGTGCTACCTTAAAAAAGGACCTGGCGGTCATTACCAACGCCAGCATCAATATGACAAGTGCAACCGCAGGATCCATTTATGTTGCCTGGTCTAAACCAACTGAGATTGATACAATTCAGATACCGGGTCCCTATAAATACCTCATTGCCCGATCAAGGTCTGATGCACCCCAACAATTTGTGCTGGTTGATTCACTTACAAACCTGAACGATACAACACTGACAGACAACTTATTAAACACCATTCAATATCATTATCTCTACAGAATTGATCTTTACAATGTGACACCCGGGAACCGTTTTCTCATCGGATCGTCACAGGTTGCTTCTACAATGTTTCTCGTTCCGGTTCCAACAGACAAGATGATCAAACTAATCTGGAACAATGATGTTCCCTGGACCAACCGTTACTTTACCATTTACCGCAAAGGGCCGGGTGGCGCTACGTTTGATTCTGTCGGGACAAGTATCATTCCAAAATTTAACGATGCAGGACTGGTCAACGGCTTGAATTACTGTTATAAAATTAAAAGCACCGGCAATTATTCTGCCTCCGGGTTTGTTGATCCGATCATCAATTTCTCGCAGGAAAGTTGTGCTACTCCCATTGACAATATTCCGCCCTGCCCTCCCCTGCTCACGGTCAATCCCATTTGTAAAGAATCTATCAATGTCTTGTCATGGACCAAACCCGCTGACAGTTGTCCCAATGACATTGCAAGGTATTATATCTATTATACACCTGTCAAAGGCAAGCCGGTCCTGATTGATTCAATACCGAATGG
This sequence comes from Bacteroidota bacterium, assembly GCA_037139855.1. Taxonomy (GTDB): domain Bacteria; phylum Bacteroidota; class Bacteroidia; order Bacteroidales; family FEN-979; genus CAIVAT01. Next base: position 14,131 of record JBAXFM010000045.1, on the reverse strand, counting down.
TACCGATACCAGTTATACCCATAAACCACCCCACAGCATTGTCGGATGTTATGGCGTTACGGCAATGGACTCCGTTGGAAACCTGAGCGACACCAGCAATATCGTTTGCATTGATTATACCCTCTGTCCTATCTATACTCTGCCAAACGTTTTCACACCTAACGGCGATGGTAGTAATGATTTCTTCATTCCCTTTCCTGATTATACATCAGTGAGTGAAGTCAACATGAAAATTTTTGACCGGTGGGGCAAACTGGTTTTTGACACAAACAATCCTGACATTTTATGGGATGGAAAAGACAAAACCACCAACCAACCCTGTAGCGACGGTACCTATTTCTACATCTGTGATGTGTTTGAAATAACCTTATCCGGCATCGTGAAGCGAAATCTTCATGGTTCACTGACAATACTGAGGTAGATTTCATATCTTTGCACCCGTGAAAAATATTCGTAACTTTTGTATTATTGCCCATATAGATCATGGTAAATCGACCCTGGCAGATCGTCTGTTGCAATGGACCGATACCATATCCGAAAGGGATTCCAGGGAACAGGTGCTCGACGACATGGATCTGGAGCGTGAGCGTGGTATTACCATTAAAAGCCATGCCATCCAGATGAATTTCCCCCACAATGGGGAGGAGTATGTGCTTAATCTTATTGATACCCCTGGCCATGTTGACTTCTCCTACGAAGTTTCCAGGGCAATTGCTGCATGTGAAGGGGCACTCCTGGTTGTTGATGCAACCCAGGGAATACAGGCCCAGACCATTTCAAATCTTTATCTGGCCATCGACCACGATCTGACGATCATCCCTGTTCTCAATAAAATTGACATGGATGCAGCGATGATTGAAGAGGTAAAAGACCAGATTGTTGATTTATTAGGCTGTGACCATGATGAAATACTTGCCGTAAGCGCAAAAACCGGATTAGGCATCGACCAGGTTCTTGACGCCATTATCAACAGAATTCCCTGTCCCAAAGGGGACCCTGAAGCGCCGCTGCAAGCCTTGATTTTTGACTCATTATTCAATCCGTTCAGGGGTGTTATTGCCTATTTCAGAATTTTCAATGGTTCAATTAAAAAAGGCGACCATGTGAAATTTGTGGCAACCAGTATGGATTACAAAGCCGAAGAGGTTGGCATCCTCCGCATGAAACAAGAGATTCGGAACACAGTGTATGCCGGCGATGTGGGATATATTATTTCAGGGATTAAAAACAGCAAGGAGGTTCAGGTTGGCGATACCATCACGCATGTTGCCAGGCCATGTACCGAAATCATTGAAGGATTTATTGGTGTTAAACCCATGGTGTTTGCCGGGATTTACCCAACCGACGCTGATGATTATGAAGTTTTGCGCGATTCCCTTGAAAAACTCAGGCTGAATGATGCTGCTCTTTCCTTTGAGCCGGAAGCCTCGGCAGCGCTTGGATTCGGCTTCCGTTGCGGATTTCTGGGATTACTGCACATGGAGATCGTACAGGAACGGCTTGACCGTGAATTCGACATGGATGTCATCACGACCGTTCCCAACGTATCTTATAAAGTGTATACCACAAAGGGAGAATTGCTGGATGTTTACAATCCATCGGGTTTGCCTGAGCCAAACTACATCAATAAAATTGAAGAGCCCACCATTACGGCTAACATCATTACCAAATCAGAATACATTGGTCCGATCATGACGCTTTGTGTCGGTAAACGTGGGATTTTAAAAAATCAGGTCTATCTCACTACCGACAGAATCGAGCTAACCGTTGACCTTCCTCTTGGTGAAATTGTTTTTGATTTTTACGACAAATTGAAAAGCATTTCAAAAGGGTATGCTTCGTTCGATTATCATCCTTCAGGATGGCAAACTGCCGATTTGGTGAAGTTAGACATTTTGCTCAACGGGGAGATCGTAGATGCCCTTTCAGCGCTCATCACCAGGAATAATGCCTATGATTTTGGCCGTCGCTTCTGTGAAAAGCTCAAAGAATTTATCCCCCGGCAACAATATGATGTGGCCATCCAGGCTGCCATCGGTGCAAAAATAATTGCGCGTGAAACTGTGAAAGCGCTCAGAAAAGATGTAACTGCCAAATGTTATGGCGGTGACATCACCCGTAAACGCAAGTTGCTTGAGAAACAAAAAAAAGGCAAAAAGCGCATGCGCCAGATCGGCAATGTGGAAGTGCCTCAGAAAGCCTTTCTCGCAGTGCTTAAACTTGATTCCTGATTTCTTTTCCCAGGGTGTAACATTTCGTAATTGCCTTCGTCATGTGTTTCATATTGTCTAACTAAAAATTTTACATAAATGAAACCGATATTGAAATTATCACTCCTCTTTACTCTTCTGATGCTGGTAGCAATGAACACCAATGCCCAGGACAAGAAAAAATGCCCGATGCATCACCATGGCTGGCCAATGGGCGACAGTACCCAGATGAAAGATTTTTCATGTACAATGGAGAACTTTGATATGCAAGATTTTCCATTTTGCCGGCACAAAAATAAATACAATGGCCATTGGGCCGGCGTTGAGCTTGGCATCAGCGGGTATGTAACACCTGATCTCGACATGAATTTCAACCCCACCAATCCGTATATGAATATGAATACGGCCCGGTCGCTCACCGTAAACCTAAATCCCTTTGAACTCAATGTGAACCTTTACAAAAACAAGATCGGTTTTACAACCGGCCTTGGTGTTCAGATCAGCAACTACTATTTCACCAACAATTATGTAATGCTGAAAGATTCATCAGCGTTGGTTGCCTACCAGGTTCAGGATGCACAGGGCAATATGGTGAAAATGAAAGTGAATAAAATGGTGGTTTCATATCTTAATCTGCCCCTCTTTTTTGAATATCAAACCAACCGCTACCGCCGGTTGAACAGTTTCCATGTAACCCTTGGCGTTATTGCCGGGGTGCGTATCGGATCCTACACCAAACAAGTTTATGACAACAAAGAAGGTTCCTATAACCTGGTTGATGCTCAGGGAAATAAAATTGCCTCCTTTGATGTTGAGCATTATACGGTAAGTGATCGTGGAGCTTATCATCTCAGCCCTTTTAAACTGGATGCCGCATTTCGCGTTGGCTGGTCGCATCTCAACCTTTTCAGCACCTATTCCCTGACGCAAATGTTTCAGAAAAACCAGGGACCGGAACTGTACCCGTTCACAGTTGGAATTACACTGTTGGGATGGTAGGAAAGGAATGACGAATGACGAATGACAAATTATTATCGGCTAATGTTTAGTTTTACTCATTCGTCATTCGTCATTCGTCATTCGTCATTCATCATTCGTCATTCATCATTTGTCCTTCGTCATTTGTCATTTGTCATTTAAAAAACCTTTCTTCGAAATTAATAAGGTATAATTTCTTCGTAGCCCTGGTCACCGCAGTATAAAGCCAGCGTCCGAATTCAAGGTTCAGCATTTTATCATTGAGATATCCCTGGTCAATAAAAACAGTGTCCCATTGTCCGCCCTGAGTTTTATGACAGGTGAGTGCGTAAGCAAATTTCACCTGTAATGCATTGAAATACGGATTGGATTTAACTTTCTCCAGCCGTTCACGGCGTGAGGGGATGTCCTGAAAATCGGCCATGACAGCCTGAAATAAACGATTATTATCCGTCTGTGGCAATGCGGCCGATTCTGCCATCAGCGTATCGAGAATGATTTTAACGTCGAAGTCTTTTTCATCCGGATAATCGAGAAACCGGATGGTTACATCGGCAAACCGGAATCCGTATATTTCTTCGATGTTGCGGATTCGTATCAGCTCAACGATGTCGCCATTGGCAATAAATCCGGCTGTTGATTCTACCGGCAACCAAAAATAGTTATTCTTGACCACCATCAGATAATCACCGGTTGAAATCTCCTCTTCCAAAAAGAGTATCCTGCGGCGTATCTCTCTGTTGAAAATGTTGGCTCGTTTGTTCGATCGGCAGATAACCACATTGTTCTCCTTTTCTGACCCCGAATAAGCATGATTCAGCGCATCTTCGAGATCGGTTCCATTGAGCAGGGTAATATCTTTGAACCCTTGAATGGAAAACATGGGAAATTCAATCTTTCCAGCTTTTATCTGCTGCCTGACCTGTGTTGCATTGATCAGAATACCCGATTCTTTTGCCTGCCTTACCACTTCTGTCAGTTCGAAATTGTCGATGTTGAGGTGGTATGCCCGTTTTAAAAACTCGTGGTCGAGCGCAGGGCTGTGATCCAGTCCGACAGGGGGTAACTGAGCCGAATCGCCGATAAATAACATGCGGCAATTTTCGCCGCTGTATACAAACTGAAACAGATCATCCAGTAAATTCCGGGTTGAAAACAGGGCGCCTTCTGCCGACATGGTATGCTGGATCATGGAGGCTTCATCAACAATGAACAGCGTATGCTTGTGATAATTGACCTGGAGTTTCAGGTCGATGAGCCCTTCTTTGTTGGTGCGGGCAAAATAAATTTTCCGATGGATGGTATTCGCCTCTTTCCTGGTATAGTTGGTCAGCACTTTTGCAGCCCGTCCGGTGGGTGCCAGCAGGGAAGTTTTTTTTCCGATCTGTGGGAGCACATCAACCAAGGCCTTGACCACTGTGGTTTTACCTGTTCCGGCATATCCACGAAGAATAAACAAAGCATTTTGCTGTCTCCATGAAATGGTCAGAAAAACGGCCAGTTCTCCCAGCAACTTATCCTGGCCTTCGGTTGGTTCGTAAGGAAATTCCTTACGAAGCAAGGCGATGACCCCGGTTAAATCCATGGTAAAAATTATTCGTAACGGAGTGACTCGATCGGATCGAGGTTGGCAGCTTTTCTTGCCGGGATGATTCCGCTGATCAGCGCAACGGCAAAACAGAGCACAACGCCCGTTGCAATCCATATCCAGGGAACAATAAATGCACTGCCAATTAATAGGGAGATCACGTTGCCAACCAGGATACCGAGAAAGATGCCCAGCAATCCGCCTAACTGGCCAATAACGATCGACTCAACCAGAAACTGATTGCGAATGACGCGTTTGGTAGCGCCAATTGCTTTGCGAATGCCGATTTCGCGGGTCCGCTCGGTTACCGATACCAGCATGATATTCATCAAGCCAATGGCAGCGCCGAGTAAAGTGATAAACCCGATAATGGTTGCGGCCATGGTGACATATTTAATATTTTCGATCAGCATTTTAGCGATGTTGTCACTTTTGGTTATTTCAAAAGTATCTTCCGCTCCTACCGGTACTTTCCTGATATTTCTTAAAATGGCAGTTGCCTCACCTGTTGCTGCATCAACCAATTCAGGTCTTTTGGCCATCACATTGATATTGAACGACATGTTAGGTCTGGGAAAATTCACCCGGACATTGGTTACCGGAATAAAACAGGTACGATCGCCGCTGAAACCCATGCTTGAACCTTTTGATTTTAAAACGCCGATGATTTTAAATTTTCCCGGGCCGATTGAAATTATTTTACCAATGGGATCCTCCTTCTTTTTAAACAGGTCAGTGACCAGGGAGGCACCCAGAATAACTGAACTGAACCCATAATAAACCTCATTGGCCGTAAAGTTTCGTCCGAATTCTACCTCATCCCCTGAGGTGATCAGGTAATTTTCATCAGTGCCCATAACACCTACGTTCGGATTGGTCTTATTTGCTTCATATTTCAAAGTTGCAATACCAGTGGCACGGGTAAACACAGAAGTAAAAGCCGGAAAATCGAAACGGTCTTTAAATTCCAGCGCCTGGAGATAGGTAATGGGTTCATATCGTTTTTCCTTGTGATCACCGCCACCCATGTGAATATTCATCGACCTGTTGCGGATGGTCAGTGTGTTCGATCCCATCATGGAAAAGTTCTGCGTGAGGTAGTATTTTATGGAGTCAGTTGCAGTAAGGATTCCGACCAAAGCCATAATTCCAAAAGAGATGATCAGGATGGTGAGGATCGTCCGAAGCAAATGGCTCCTGATAGAAACCAGCGAAATATTGATATTTTCAAGAACAAGCGTGTTTTTCATACCTCTGTCAGTGTTTTTTTCCGTAGGCCAGATCGCCGGCATCTCCCAATCCGGGAACGATGTACGACTGGGCAGTCATTTCATCATCAACTGCACCAACCCAAAGGGTGATATCCTTCTTTGCAATATTCTTTTTCACATACTCTATGCCTTCCACACTCGCTACTGCTGCTACGATGTGTGTGTGAACTGGTAATCCATGGGTAATAAGTTCCTTGTAAGCCAATACCATTGATGAGCCGGAAGCAAGCATGGTGTCGCACAATATCACAACCTTGTTCTCAATTTCCGTCACAGAAGCGTACTCAATATTGATTGAAAATGAGCCATCTTTATGATGACGGCGGAATGCAGAGATAAATGCATTTTCCGACTTATCGAAGAAGTTTAAGAATCCCTGGTGTAAGGGCAATCCCGCACGAAGAATGGTTGCAAGTACAGGATACTCAGTTAACACCGGAACATTGGCAATGCCGAGTGGCGTTACCACCTCCTTGGTTTGATAAGGAAGGCTTTTGCTTATCTCATAGGCAAAAATCCCCCCTATTCTCTCAAGGTTATAACGAAACCGCAAACTATCTTTTTGAATTTCTGCATCCCTTAATTCAGATATATATTGATTCAGGATTGAATTGCCTGTTGTTAAAACGTTGACCATGGATTTGAATTTAAGTGATAACCTCTCACAAAAATAGCATTTTTTCTCTATTTTCTGAGTTTACGCATAAAATAAAGTCCTCCTTCTTCCAGTTTCGAAAGCCGGTTTAAACGCAATACCGGATAAAGAACCTGCATAGCGCCAAAACTTTTATAGAACCTGCCCAGGTTTTGGTCGTTTCCTCCCTCAAAATCTAAAATCAGCGGTTTGCCGGCATGGCCGTAAATAAACCGGTCGATCAGCAAAAACATGGCGCCATTTTCCCGGGCCCCGGAGCCGGATGCAGCAAACAGGTAATAAACACGCGCCTGATCGAACAGGAAAAAAGCTGCTGCTGAAAGAACTCCGTTATTTGCATTGGATGAAAGGATGTAACCCTGGTTATGTTCCATGCAATAATGCATCAATTTTCGCAGGGTTTCATAATGACACGCCTGAAGTTTGCCCTCCCTTTCGCCGAAATTTTCACGAAACAAACCAATGAGATCATCTACGGTTGTACTACGGTTCAGCGTAAGTTCAGATTCAGCGCTTTTCCGCAAATTTCTTTTTACATTTTGTGAATATTTCCCGGCAAGAACCTGATAATCTGATGCCAGATCAAGTTCATAGTTGATGCGGGTAGTGGCGCTTTCCTCCCTGCCAGTGTACCTGTTCATTGAGTTCAGATGAATCTCAACAAACTTGAACCGGTCAGGGATTGCCTGTATAAAACCGGCAACCTGCTTCTCTGAAATCTCATCCGGGGAAAAAATTCCCAGCTGCTGCGCAAAATAGGGTTGGGCCAAATAACTGATGGCCCATTTACGATGGTGTGTAAGGGGAAAAACGCTGGAATAATCATTTGCAACCAAAGCATCCCAACCGGGGCAAACCAGGTCAAGATACCATGAAAAGGCATAGACCTTCCGGTTTACCGACCTGCTGATGCAGTCGTCCCAGCGTATCTTGTCAATCTGGTTATGCCTGATGTAATTTATCATATTGAATTTCAGATAGATGCCAGTTTAACCATTTCCTGATAAACCGCTCTCCATCCATGCCAGTGTCCAGTGTTACCAAGGCTTTCATTGTGCCACAGGCTGACAAATTCACCATTGACCGATTTGATGGTCTGAATCATTTTTTCGATTTTTTCAAGGCTTTCAACCCTGCTTAGACGAAGATAATCTTTCATCGTTACATCCATCAAAGTAACGGGGTGAATCATCAGGGGAGTGATTTCATCCCGGTTTACATCATAAAAAGGAAAAGGGATGGCAATTCCGGCCCTGAATCCGGTATGCGTGGCATATCCCATGGAGAAATCATCCCTGATGCCCATTTTAAGGAGTTCGTTATACGTCCGGGGCATCGATATTTTAAGAAAATGCTGGCGGCTGTTGGTCACATTCCGTCCAAGGGCTTCGCATAATCCTTCATATTCCCCCTTGAGCTTTAATGGATGTTTGTTGGATGACAGGGATGGGTGAATTCCTACCGCCTTATTTTGATCCAAATCCTGAAGCAACTGATGAAATGATTTGGAGGTAACAGTTACATTGTTATCGTTATGACCATAGTCAGCAAAGAGAATAAAGAAAAGTGGAAAATTCCCATGAGCTTCATGAACCCCCTTGATAAAATCATAGTTATCATAGGGGTCGGGCGCCATTCCTGTTAACACCTTAAATCTGCCGGTAATCTCCTGCAAACGGCCATGCATGATTGATCGTGCGAAGCCCCCGGCAGTGCGTACCATCGTCCGTCCCCGGTAACACCATGCATGATCAATGTCGATGGTTGGAACAAACCGGTATTGCGGATGCCTGAATTTCAACCCCGGATAATGTTTTCTGAGCAATCCTTCCAAAATTTCTGCCCATAGGTGTACAACGGGAATTTCCAGAAAATCCCCTTTGAGCGCAATACTTTCTGTGGCCGGATAACGTCCATACCTGTCTTTATGGTGTGGATGGTACTCCTCATAACGGCTTACAATGAAAAAAGCGGCAGCAAACAGATCGAACCGTAAAGCAGATAACGGGTTGGTTGTTTCAAAAAGGACAGGAACATTATTGATTCTGGATGATTTTACTTCCCGAAAGAAAATCCTGGTTTCAAACAATAAGCCTGCCGCCTCTATAAACAACCCTTCGGCCATGGGTTCCCTTGCATACGATATTTTCGGTCCATCGTACCCGGTGTATTCCTCTACAGATGTTGTTAGCCGTACTTCGATGCCAAGCATATCCTTCACCAGCAGGTTGGCTATGTATCTGAGCCGGTTTGAGATAGAAGCTGATAGGATCAATAGCATAAATGAGGTTTGTTAGTTGCAGCCAAATTACACAAAAAAACAAAAACTTTCGTACTTTTGACTGATATTTAGAATTGAAACGAACACCTGTTATGGAGAACTTTATTGTATCGGCAAGGAAATACCGTCCACAAACCTTTGATACTGTTGTTGGGCAAAAGTCCATTACCAACACATTGAAGAATGCCATTAAAAATAATCAGCTTGCCCAGGCTTTCCTTTTCTGCGGGCCGAGAGGGGTTGGGAAAACAACCTGTGCACGTATCCTTGCCAAAACGATTAACTGTGAGCACTTATCGGCCAATCTGGAAGCATGCGACCATTGCCCGTCCTGTGTTTCATTCAATGAAAATGCATCATTCAACATCTACGAACTCGACGGAGCATCAAACAATTCGGTCGATGACATTCGCACTCTGGTGGATCAGGTTCGCATTCCTCCCCAGATGGGCAAATACAAGGTGTACATCATTGATGAAGTTCACATGCTCTCTGCTTCAGCATTCAATGCTTTCCTGAAAACGCTGGAAGAACCCCCGCCCTATGCGAAGTTTATCCTTGCAACCACCGAGAAACACAAAATTCTGCCCACCATTCTTTCGAGGTGCCAGATTTTTGATTTCAAGCGCATCACGGTGGATGACATTGCCGGCCACCTTCATCATGTGGCTGATAAAGAGAATATTACTGCCGAAGACAATGCATTGCATATCATTGCACAAAAAGCCGATGGCGCCATGCGCGATGCCCTTTCTATTTTCGACCAGCTTGTCAGTTTTGCCGGCAATGAACTGACATACAACACCGTACTTGAAAATCTGAACGTACTTGATTATGAATATTTTTTCAAAATTACCGACCAGATTTTGCAAGGGGATATTTCAGGAACCTTGCTCACCATCAATGACATTATTGATAAGGGATTTGAAGGACAGCATTTTTTAATCGGTTTCGGCGAGCATCTGAGGAATGTATTGGTATGCAAAGATGCTGCAACGGCCAGATTGCTGGAAACCGCACCCTCTATCCGCAGTCATTATGTGGAACAATCGGCCAGATGCCCCGTGAGCCTGTTACTGAAATTACTTGACATCAACAATCGCTGTGACCTGAATTACAAAACAAGCAATAATAAAAGGTTACATCTCGAAATTTCAGTGATGCAGATGTGTGCCCCCATGATCAGGCAGGAGGCATATCAAACGGCACCTCCGGGAGCAATAATCACACCATCCGCGCAAACGCCCCCGGTTACTTTGCCAGGTCCTGGTCCTTTGCCACTTAAAGAGTCAGGTTTACCACAACCATCTATGGGCATTCACCATTCTGCCGGTGAAACCATGCCACAGTCAAGCGGATTCAAACATCCTGAATCGACTGAATCTGCTACCGCAACTTTGCCAAAGAAGCCGGTTGAAACAGTGAGAATGAGAGATATTAAAAACGATTTCACCAGTACAACATCTATTAAAAAGCCACTGCAAAAAACAGAAAATGATGCATTAAGTTCCGAGGATGAACTTGCCCGGCAGGAAATTGAAACCCCATTTTCACAAGCTGAATTAATTATTTTTTGGGATGAATATGCTGATAAATTAAAAAATGATTCCCCACATCTTTATTCAACCTTGAAAAGTTCCCGCCCGGCGCTCAAACCAGGCTGGACAATAAGCTTCACACTTGACAACAAAGTGCTGGAGGATGAACTCACTGTGCGGAAAACAGAGATGATGGAGTTTCTGCGACAGCATTTGAACAATTATAAAATTCAACTTCAAACCAGCATTGCTGAAACTCAAAAGACACTGAAACCTTATACCGATAAAGAAAAATATGAGCTGATGGCGGAAAAAAATCCTGCGCTTCGATCGTTGCGGGAGGAATTGGATTTGGAGATAGAATATTGACAAATGACGAGTGACAAATGACGATTGACAAATGACGAATGACAAGTGACGAATGACAAAAAGTAGTAAACGGGTATTTTGTATCGGGGAGACGGTTCTTGACATTATTTTTCGGGATGACTTACCAATTGGTGCAAAACCTGGTGGTTCCATGCTGAACAGTGCTGTTTCACTTGGCAGGGCAGGAATCCCGGTTCATCTTATCAGTGATTACGGGAATGATCATGCGGGGGAGTTGATTCACAAATTTTTATTGCAAAATGCAGTGTCAACAGCGTATGTCAGTCGTTACAGCAGCGGTCAGACAGCCCTTGCGCTCGCTTTTTTAGATCCTCAACAAAATGCAGATTATTCGTTCTATAAAATATTTCCGGAGGAGCGGCTTACAATTTCATTTCCTTCAGCACAGGCTGGTGACATCGTTCTTTTCGGATCATTTTATGCATTAACCGAATCACTGCGCCCAAACATCATGGAATTCATCCAAAATGCCAAATCCAACGGCGCATTTATTATTTATGATCCCAACTTCAGGAGGTCGCACCTCAGCGAACTGGAAATATACAGACCATGGATTCTTGAAAATATAGGTCTTTCGAATCTGGTTCGGGGTTCGGATGAAGATTTTCAGAATATTTTTGACGCTTCCGATGCCCGGCAAGCTTACCATTGCGTTAGCGGGGCCGGCTGTTCGCTGCTGGTTTATACTAGGAGCAGCAAAAGCGTTGAAGTGGTGACAAACAAATTTTCCCAAAGTTACATTGTTCCCAGGATACAGGTTGTAAGCACTATCGGAGCAGGTGATACATTCAATGCAGGCATGATCTATGCCATGTTGAAGAATGAAAACCCCGTTGACGAATATCAAAGTTCTGATTGGGATAACTTGATTGACCATGGCATAAGATTTTCGGCTGATGTGTGTCAGAGCCTCGATAATTATATTTCGGTTGAGTCTGGGTTGGGGTTGAAAGCCGATGTTACTTATCACAATATGCCTCATCCCCCGGCCCCTTCTCCCCAGGTGGAAGGGGAGACACCTCTCCTTGAGGAGAGGATTAGGGAAAAACAACCTTAATGATGGAAGAAAATTTTCAATGTTTAAAAAATAACCCATGAAGGCAACAAAAGCATCCATCGACTCTTTTCTTTCGATCCGTAAAATAGCAATCGCAGGTGTTTCAAGGGATCCAAAGAAATTCGGACACCTCATTTTCAAAAAACTAAAGGAGAAGGGATTCGAGGTTTACCCCGTCAATCCCGGCGCCGACAGCATTGCAGGCGTTCCGTGCTTCCGAAGCGTGAGCGCATTGCCGTTGAACGTTCACAGTCTGGTAATCGTCACCCCGAAAACAAGCACCCGGGATGTTGTAGTCGAAGCCATGTCAAAAGGAATTGACAACATCTGGATCCAGCAAATGTCGGATACCCCCGAAGCCATTGAATTGACAAAGTCACACCCGGTGAACCTGATAACCAAAGAGTGTATTATGATGCACATTGACCCGGTAACAGGGATTCATAGGTTTCATCGAAACCTGAGGAAGTTATTTGGATCTTTCCCGGGCTGATCAACCATTTACGATTGACGATTTTTGATTTACGATTTTATTGCAAACAGGCAGTCGTCCGTTTATCCTCCCTCGTAAATCGTAAATCTTAAATCGTAAATTATTTTTTATGTTGTTTTGAGTAATATTTCAGCGTAACGCCATGAAAAAGCACCAGTCCTGCTGTGGCGATTGCTGAGCAAACCAGAAAGGCTGCGGGTATTGAAATATATTGTGCAATAACTCCCGCGAGGATCATTCCAAGGCCCATTCCTATATCTACCGAGATAAACAAGGTTGAATTAGCGGCGCCGCGCCGGGAGGACGGAACCATGTTGTTTGTCATGGTTTGAAAGGTAGGGAATACTACGCCATTGCCAAATCCAAGGATCAAGGCAGCCGTATAAAACCCTGTTTGGCTTTGCCACAGCGCCAGCAGCGGGAAACCGATGATCAGCAATGAAAGGCAAATAATGATGATTCGGCGGGGGCCATTGCGGTCCAGTGCTTTGCCGATGGCAAACCTTGAACTGATAATCCCGATGGCATAGAACAGGAAAAAACCGGATGGGTTTTGAATCCCGATATCATGTCCGAAAAGCGCTACAAACGAAATCAATCCTCCGTAAGTAAGCATAATGATCAGCAAATTGATGGAAGGGATGATGGTTTTGGTTTCAATCAGACTTTTCCAGCGGAATTCCAGATTGGTCCGGGGCGTATAATATGCAGGATATTGAATGGTTGCCGCGAGGCCCATGCTCACCAGACTAATCAGGCAACCTCCCAGGAACATGGCCGTATAACCTCCGGCATGAAAGATGATCGTTCCGATCATTGGCCCCATAGCCATTCCTGCGGTGGTAGAAACACCAAAATAGCCGAAGCCTTGTCCCCGTTTATTTTTGGGAATAATATCACCGGCGACCGTCGAATTAGATGTAGTGGTCAAACCCCAGCTAACCCCATGAATGAAACGGACAGCAACCATCAGCAGAATGGTGGATGCCAGGAGGTAACCATTAAAAGTAACGGCGTAAATGAGCAAGGAAATCAGAAATATTTTTTTCCGGCCAAATTTGTCGAGGCTGAACCCGCAAAATGGTCGGATAAGAATGGCTGCAACGACATAACTAGCCATGACCAGGCCAACCAAACTGTCCACTGCGTGCAATTCATGGGAAATATAAACTGGAAGTGTGGATATCAGCGAATAATAAGCACAGCACATTAAAAAGTTTGAAAGGGTCAGCAGTGTAAAATCCCTGTTCCATACTTTTTCATTCATAATAATATCGCGGTAAATAGTGGTTGTGGTAGCAATTCAGGCTGAAAGTGGGCAAAATTATGAATTAATAGTCAGAATCCATGTCAGGATGTTTGGATGTATGAAAAATGTTTTTACCTTTGCACCCTCAATTGAGGGAGCATAGCTCAGCCGGTTCAGAGCATCTGCCTTACAAGCAGAGGGTCACAGGTTCGAATCCTGTTGCTCCCACCAACAAAGACAAGGGTTTCAGAGAATAAAAATCTGAAACCCTTTTTTCATGTAACCCTAAATGTAACCACAGAATTTTTCTTTTTGTACTTTTTACACTCGTTAATTCAATCTGAAAAATGTTACCATATTCCCAATTTGGATATGCCGACCAAATTGACCACCCCCTGCCGGTCCAATTTACAGCACTTCT
>JBAXFM010000044.1:0-23723 GCA_037139855.1 Bacteroidota bacterium | reverse complement strand
CTTCGATATCTTCAGGGTTGGTCTCTTCACGGACGAGGATCACGGTTTTGCCTTTTTTTGCCCAGGCAACAGCATCTTCGGAATTGAAAACAATTTGGCCGGTTGAGCCGCCAGGACCTGCAGGAAGTCCCTTTGCCATCGGCTTGGTGCTTTTTTCGGCCTTCGGATCAAGAATCGGGTGAAGCAGTTCATCAAGCTGGCTGGGTTCAACACGCGAAACAGCCTCTTCTTTGGTAATCAGTTTTTCATTGAACATGTCAACCGCCATTTTCACGGCTGCAGGGCCATTGCGTTTACCAACACGACACTGAAGCATATAAAGCTTGGTATCCTGGATGGTGAATTCAATGTCGAGCATGTTACGGTAATGCTTTTCGAGGGAACGCTCAATTTTATGAAGGGCTTTGTACACAACCGGCATAGCTGTTTCCAAAGATTCCAGTTTCATGGTGTGCTCATTCTTGCCGATTTCGTTGATGGGGTTTGGAGTACGGATACCGGCAACCACATCTTCGCCTTGTGCATTGGCTAACCATTCGCCATAAAAATAATTTTCACCGGTAGCAGGGTTACGGGTAAAAGCAACACCGGTAGCGGAGGTATCGCCCATGTTGCCAAAAACCATCGACTGAACGTTGACAGCAGTTCCCCATTCATCGGGAATGCCTTCAAAACGACGGTAAGAAATGGCACGTTTCCCATTCCAGCTGGAGAAAACTGCTCCAACGGCGCCCCAGAGTTGTTCCATCGGATCTTCGGGGAAGGCTGTTCCAAGAACTTCTTTAACTTTTTTCTTGTAAATATCGATCAGGTCTTTCAGATCCTCTGACGTAAGATCAGTATCACTTTTAGCGCCTCTTTTTTCTTTCATCTTATGGAGTTCCTTTTCAAGCTGAACGCGCACACCTTTGCCTTCTTTGGGCTCGATGCCGGCAGCTTTCTCCATCACCACATCCGAATACATCTGGATGAGACGGCGCTGTGAATCATACACAAAGCGGGGGTTGTTGGTCTTTTTGATGAGACCTTCGCGGGTGATATCATTCAACCCGACGTTTAACACGGTTTCCATCATGCCGGGCATGGAGGCACGGGCGCCGGAGCGCACGGAAACAAGGAGAGGGTTGTTTTTATCGCCAAAGATGGCGCCCATTTCCTTTTCAGTTGCTTTCAGACTGTCGGCAACCTGTTTTTTCAATTCCTTTGGATAGGATTTTTTGTTTTGTTGATAGTAAGTACAAACTTCTGTAGTAATTGTAAAACCGGCAGGTACTGGCAGTCCGATGTTCACCATCTCAGCAAGGTTCGCACCTTTACCGCCAAGGAGATTCTTCATTTCGGCCGTACCTTCGGCTTTTTTACCACCAAAATAGTAGACGTACTTGTTTTCTTTAGCTTGTTTTGCCATAATTGACATCATTTAGGTTAGTGAAAAAATTTGAAGCGGCAAAAGTACAAAATAAAACACTTATATCTGTGAAATTCAGGCAGGAAATTTATGAACTGAGCTTACTGGAAATTAATAACGAAGACTGCCGATGTTGCTCATATTCCATAGAATCCATTGCTGTCTGCCGCGGATGTAAGGGGTTGGCGCAGCAGGATTCCATTTGAGCGGATTTGGCAGCACAGCAGCAATGAGCGCAGCTTCTCCCCTTGTGATATTTGCAGCCGATTTTTCGAAAAAACTTTGAGATGCGGCTTCAACGCCATAAATACCTTTCCCTGTCTCGATTACGTTCAGGTATACCTCCATGATGCGTTTCTTTCCCCACACAAACTCAATCAAAACCGTGAAGTAAACTTCAAGGCCTTTGCGAACCCACGACCGTTGAGGCCACAGAAAGACATTCTTGGCCGTTTGTTGTGAGATGGTACTGGCTCCCCTCATCTTTTTTCCCTGTTTTTTTGCATTGTACTCTTTGGCCTTTTCAATCGATTCAAAATCAAACCCCGAATGCTCCAAAAACAGGTTGTCTTCTGATGCCACCACAGCCAGAGGAAGATTGGGCGTCATTTTGTCTATGGCAATCCATTCTTTTTTCAACTTGATTGTTTGCCCGCCCAATGACTGTTCCGTCAGCCTGATGACCATCAATGGCGTAATGGGCGGATTTATATATTTAAACAGGATGACAAAAAAAAGTGATGAGGCAAAATAAATGATGATGAAGTACTTCAGGAAGGTTAAAATCCGGCGTAATATCTTTTTCATACGTTTGGTAAATCTGAGAAAACTTCACCCTGACCCTATCATCTGCAAGAGGGAATACTGAGGCTGTCTCAAAAGTCTTTTGTTAACCGCGGAGGCGCAAAGGCGCAGAGAAAATTATTATTGGTTATGAAATATTTGCGTCTTCTCTGCGACTCTGCGACTCTGCGGTTTTTATAACGATTTGCCTTTTAAGAAAACCTCTTCGGGGGGATGAGGTATGTTTATTTTCTGTTAATATATTTGTTCAATTCATCAATCGATGATTCAAATTCAAACGCATCATTGAGCAGGAAATAGTTATTGATATCCCAGGTGTATTTGTAGGCATATTTAGCAAACTCCAGCCGGTTTGATTCAAAAGTGAAGAGTCGCATGATTTCTTTGACCTGTGCACAAAGCAAACAATTGGCTCCAACAATTTGTTTGGCAATGGTTAATTTACTGCTTTCAAATGATTTCGAAGAAATAGACTCCAGGGCCTGGTCAAACGAATGCGGGTTCATTGGTCTGGGGCATCCCCTGGGACCAGAATAATCAAAATGTTGTTCCTGATTTCCTTCATGATCTTCCTGAACGTTGCTGTTTGAGGTTGTCTGTGTGGTTGAAGTAGTTACACTTGCGCCACCCAGGAGTCCGCCTGTACTCACCGTCGTTGTCTGGCTAACCGTGGTAGTGGATTTCATCCTGGGCGTGGTTGTGAAAATATATACATGCTGGTCCTGATGCTGTTCAGTTATTTCATCCAGTGGTATTTTGTTTAAAAATCTCACAACCCATACCCCATTTTTGTTTTTGAGCACTTCATAGGTCGCTTCAGTTTCAGGTTGAAGGTAAATCGTTTTATCGATTTCCGGTTTGGATTGATCCTGAAAAATGATTTTCAACTTATAACTGGGTGCATTTAACCCGGTGATCTTCACATTGGTCTCTGGGTTTGGAGATTGCTGAACGCCATTTAAAATGACTGTGAATGGTTCATTGGCTTGCGTAAAAATAACGAGGTTTGAAAGTTGAGCCTGAGAACAAAGCACCAGTAAAAGCAGGGTTAAAGTAGTAAGCAGTTTTTTGAGGGTTTCCATACTGTAGTTAAAGGTAGAAGGTGCTACTTGGTTTTCCCGGATAAGTAGTGGTCAAGATCATTTTTTGAACTTTGGCTATGAAGCGCATCCCTGACGTCGGAATAATTTTCCTGGTCGTGGGTATGATCATACGCAAATTTTGCAAAACCAAGCCTGGAAGACTCTGAGTCAAAAACGGCTATGACAAGCACAACCTGTGAAGCTTTCAGACAGTGAGTTTCTGCCATTTTTTTTGCTGCACTGAGCTGCATGGGTTCAAAAGGGCGGGCGCTGATGTCAATGAGCTGGGGTGTGAAATCACCATCTGAAATCGGGTTATCACAACCTTTCGTCTTTGATGATTTTGTTGCATCAGTTTTTGAAGTCTCCTCTGGTTTCGAATCTTTTGTGACCGGCGGAGTTGACGCTACAGGCGGTTTAGCCGAATGATCAACTTCAGCCAGATTAGCATCATCCATCCATTCCGAGGTGGTGGATTCAAGAACATAAACACCTTTCTGATTTTTAGCAACCTTAAAGAACATGGTGCTATTGGGTTTGTTAAAAGTAAGTTTACTGATTTCCTTGATGGAAGGGTCAGGAAATACAATCCTTATTTTAAAACTGGGACCTCCGGGATTGTCAGCCTCCACCCTTGCAGCCGGTTCATTGTTTTTTTGGTTGCCTCCGATAAAAAGGGAGAATTTTTCGCCTTTGGGGGCAAAAACGACCACATGGCCGAATTGTGCCCTGGCGTTAAAAAAGAAGGCAGTAAAAAACACTGCCAGTGAAAAAGTTACCAATGTTTTCATGTTTCCAATGTTTTAAATAACCGGCAAATATAATGCACAATCTTAAACCTGCCAATAACTGTGTGGAAAGTGCAACTTTTATTTTCCGATGATACTGGTTATTCTGAATTCAGTTCTCCGGTTTTCCTGATGCTCCTTTTCGGTACATGCTACCCCTTCTGCACAGTTGCATTGATTGATCAGCTGCGATTTCCCATAACCCTTTGCAACGATCCTCGTAATGGAAATTCCCTGGGAAATGATATATTGAACAGCAGATTCAGCTCTTTTCTGAGAAAGTTCCAGGTTGTATGCTTCCGATCCCCGGCAATCAGTATGAGAACCGAGTTCGATGGATATGGGATATTCTTTCATAATCCCGACAAGTTTATCCAGCGAAGGTTTTGCATCTGCGCGGATATCCCATTTATCAAAATTATAGAATATGTTTTCCAGGCGGTAGCTTTTGTTGATTTTAAGGGTATCCATGGATGGAATTACCGGCGGCGGTTGAATGGCAAGAGAGGGTTTGGGAATCGAATCTGTTGGTTTTTGTTCAGATTTCCGGATCTTTCTGAAGCAATAAATATCATCGCTGCCGGCTCCTCCGGGGCGGTTTGAACTGAACAGCCCGACATCATTGTTTTCAGAAATACACAACGAAAAGTCGTCGTAGGAAGAATTCAACGGAAATCCAAGGTTATGCGGAGCGCTCCATTGGTTTTTCTCTTGTTTGGTAACATACAGATCAAGCCCCCCGAACCCCGGCAAGCCGTCTGAGGCAAAATAAAGATCGCCATTCGCAGCAATGAATGTGAACATTTCTTTGCCGGCTGAATTGACGACAGGCCCGAGGTTGACCGGTTTACTCCAGCTATTATCCTCTTTCCGACAAACCCAAATATCAGTTTCTCCATAACCTCCCGGCATGTCTGAAACGAAATATAATGTTTTTCCATCGGAACTGAGGGCTGGATGCCCAACAGAATATTCGTCGCTGTTTAAAAAAAATGGTTGGGGTGCCGACCATGTGTCGTCATGCAAACCTGATGAGAAAAGCTTCAGTAAATGGGTCCTGATCTTGCCGGGATCTGCTTTCCCTCTGTCGTGGTTTAATTTTGTCTGATTCAGGAAAATTTCGGTAAAGTCGTGGTTAAAAGAGACAGGCCCCACGTGCCAAAGGTGGTCTGGCAGATTCAAAGCTGGCAGGGGTAAAAGGTAATCTCCGAAAATGCTATCCGTTTTTACAGGTTTGGAATAATACAGATTGAGATAGTTGTTTCCTGTCCAGCCGTAGGTGTTATTGCCATTCCCGGCAGAAATCCGGTCGCTGACGAAGATGATTCCCTGCTGATAAAAAACTGTTCCGAATTCCGATTGTGGCGTGTTCAGCGTTTTCACATTCCTGATCTCAAATTCAGGTATTGCCTTTTGCCAGGCGATGGCGCTGTCGCAGTAAGTGGAAAAAAAAGCGCCACGATGCTGCCCCTGAACGAGTGAATCGTAACGCATGAAAAATTTCTTTGCCAGCAAATACTCCCCCGATGATCGTAAGGCCTGTGCATAATAATCGAAAATGACGGGACCCGGCGTTTCTGCATAATGGCAGGTTCCTTCCATTTCTATTGCCTTTGCATACCATATTTTCGCATTTTCGACATCATTCAGCATGCGATAGCAATCAGCTAAAAGCAGGGTGGCCTCACAGGATGGTTTTCCAGCGTTTTTTAACAGCTCCTGGTGAAGCATTTCAACGGCCCTGGAGAAATTAAAAAGAGCCACCTCCTTTCTTACACTTTTAATATCGGTCTGGGTATAACCGTTCAGGTTTACCATCAGAATAATAGTAAGGATGAAACTGCGGATGACCATCTTATCTACGTAGGATTAAAAATATCTTGGGGTTAACATTCTGTCTTTGTGAAAAATATCAAATTCATAACCAATCCTTACTTCATGCGACCCTGAGTTGTACGATTTCAAAGAGTTAAACCATATATCATAGGAATACCCAATCGAAAAGCCCTTTCCAAGGTTAATATGTACCATCATGGCCATCGCTTTTTCAGTGCGGTAGGCTGCACACAGCGTCAAAACATTATTGAAAAGGAAACTGACATTGAAATCGGCTTGCAATGGTTCATCCTGGATATATTTAACAAGGAACGACGGGATGAAGTCAACCGTTGAACTCAGTGGAACGGCGCCGCCTGCAATGCCATAATAATTTCGCCGAAGTTTTGTAAAACTGGTTTTATCGTTCGGTCCGCTACTGGCAATCAGGATCTCATTTTGGAGCAGGTGTTTCGCAGACAAGCCAACATAGAAACGGTTTCCATAATAATACATTCCGAAATCAACATCGGGAACTGCCTTGTTGGTAACCTGACTGGCCAGCATGAAATCATTCTGATCCTTTGGATTAAGCAGACCCCAGTTTATATCCATGTACTTGAACCCTGCCTGTACGCCAAAACACAAAGTGGTCTTGCGGAATAAAATGCGCCAAGCAAAGGCAGCCATCGCTCCATAATCCACAGATGGACCCAGTTCGTCGCGGTAGGCATGAAAACCAATACCTATTCGCGGATTGCGTAAAGGCGTATGTGCATTGAATGAAATTGTTCTGGGTGCGCCGCTGAAACCAACCCATTGAACCCGGGCGATCAGATCCAGTGTAAACCGCCCTCCGCTGCCTGCATAAGCTGGATTAAATGCCAGTTTGTTGTACGCATATTGCGTGAACAATGGATCCTGTTGACCATAAGAAATAGAAGCCCATAAAATGGGAATTATGAAAAAGAATGTTCTGATGCAATTTCTTTTATTCATCAGTTTCTTATTTGTTGCCACCCCTTACGAATACCCACCCTTTGTATGTCCCGCCATTTTTAATGGCAAAAACATAATAATAGGTGCCATCGGGAACCAGGTTGTTTTTTGAGTTGGTTCCTTTCCAAACGGTTAACGTATTGTCGTAATTTTCAAATTCATGGATGATATCACCCCAGCGGTCAAAAATGGTGACCTTATTCATCGGAAAACTCTCAATGCAATCGATGATCCATAAATCATTCAGGCCATCTCCATTGGGAGTAAATGCATTGTGAATGACGAGACACTCTTCCGTGTTTTTCTGTTGACTAACCGTCACCCTGATGGTGTCCTTGCCATTACATCCTGTTGACAGATCGTTTACAGCCAGGAGGAAGGTAACAGATTGGATCAGCGGCACGGTTTCAGGGTCTGGAATGTTTGATAAGGTAAGCAGGTTGTCAGGTTCCCATTGATAGCTGTAACTCCCCGAGCCACCTTCAACGCTTCCGGAAAGGACGGTTGTTGAACCGTACGGGATTGATTTTTCTGCGCCGGCATCAACAGTCACTGGCTGATGAATCAGGATTTGCATTCTGTCCTGCACCGTATCTTCAAGGCAGGTTTCGGTACCGTTCACTGACAGGGTAAGATTGATGAGCCCGGCTTCACCGGTTGATGGACGATAAACAGGGATGAGTTGGTTTGCCCCCGTGAGATTCCCTGTCCCATCATGGCTCCAATGGAGAGTGGTGTAATTTCGGGCAGAAGCCCCGGATACCGTAACGGAACCATTCTGGCAGGTAGCTTGATCCGGCCCGGCAATGGCGGATGGGGGAGAGGTAACTGCAAGCAACAGGGTGTCGGCAATCGTCGGGCAGCTTCCCATTCCGGTAGCATCCAAAACCAGTCGCACATTTCCGGCTATGATGTCTTCAATTCCTGGGGTATAGACAGGATGCAGAAGATGGAGATCATTGAAAGTTCCGGTTCCGGAGGAGTTCCATGAAAGCAAAGAATAGTTTTGTGCATCAGAAGAAGAAAGTGAAAATGGATGATCTCCGCAGGTAGATCTGTCAGGGCCTGCACTCACAACGACCGGTTTGGAGAGGGAAAGCGTGAGGCTGTCAGATTGTGCCTGGCATAAGGGTGAGCCTGAAACAATAAGTGATAAAATTACTTGTCCGTTTTCCAGATCCTGAATTCCCGGAGTGTATAACGGATGAAGTATAGTGGGGTCACTGAAGGTTCCGGTTCCGGAGGTATTCCAAGTTAAAGAAGAATAGTAGGACCCGGCAGCATCGGCCAATGTCACCGGGAGGAAACCACAAGATGTCACATTCTGACCGGCATTTATTATTGGTGCGGGAACAATGTTCAGGTTCATAAAAGTGGTATCATTCCCGCAGGGGTGGTTGCCATAGGCGACCATGGTTAGCAAAACTCCCCCGATTTCGGTATCGCCGGGCAAATAAGTGGGAGTCAGAGTGGTGATGTCGGAGAGTGTCCCGGTTCCGTTGGAATACCATTGGAGCCGTTTGTATCCTGATGCATTAGCCTGATTAATAGTAAACGGAGTGATTTGACAGGTCGAAGTATCAGGCCCGGCGAATGCAGTGGGGGGGAGGCTGACCGTAACCGGATAAAGTGGCGATGGGGGGCCGTCACCGCAAAAGTTATTTCCAAAAACATTAACAGTTCCAGAAACAGCGCCGACAGGAAAGTCGACAGTGATATCTGTAGTACCCATACCAGCGGTGATGATGGCCCCGGGCGGGACCGACCAGGTATAGCTTGTCGCAGCCGTTACAGGTTCAACATAATAATGAACGCCGGTTGTACCGGAACAAACCGAATCTGTTCCCATGATCATCCCTGCCGTGTCAGGTAACGGGACGACGGCTACCCTTAAAACCGCCGGAGTTGACCCTTCACAACCACTCGTGTCACTATAGATAACTGAAACGGATTGCCAGCCTCCAATGTTCCAGGTCACCGTAATGGCATTGGTTCCGTACCCATTTGTGACAGTGCCTCCCGGAGAAACCACCCACAGGTAGTTTATCTTACCGGCATCTGTGGTGTACACATTTCCGCCGGTTCCCCTGCATAACATGGCTGGCCCCGATAATGACGGTATCGGGACAGGGATCACCGTTGCCACCACCGGAACCCTCGATCCACCCGGGCAACCGGAAGCAGGGTTTCGGGCATCCGCAAAATAGGTGGTGGTGTTTGCGATTACCGGTGTGTTGAAAGTGGTGTCGCTGGTCAGCAAAGGGCTCCCTCCAACCATAACATCATACCAGTCAACAGTTACGGGAGGAGTAACGGTGGCATGCAGCATCAGGCTTCCCGGTCCGCAGCGAGTGGCGCCATGCCCGACCGGCACTGGCGGTGACGACGTAAACTGATCGGTAAAGGTGGCAACGCTTGTACTGCCGAACCACCAGGTGTTGATCATTTTATCGTGGCAGTCATCGCTGTTTAACCCCCATGGATGGCAGCCGGTATAACCGGGGATCGAACCCGGGCTGCACCCGGTGAGGTTCGCCGACTGAGGCGCCACCGGACAATCATACATATTTGCAATGAGTTGCGTATCATCCCAGTATGTGAGCGGGGTCATCACCAGAGGATTGATGGGGCGGACCAGTGAGATCATGAAACCGTTCATGTTTTGTTCCTGGTCCCAAATGGGGAGGTTGGTGAGTCCGTTCACAAAGGTGACCGAAACATTGATCAGAGTGCCGTCAGGAACCGGGTTACCAAGTCCGTCCGTTCCATCCCAGGCAATATTGTTTGTTCCCGCAACAACGGGCGCGAAGAAATTAACAGTTGTAGCGGTTCCTCCGTATGGCAGGGTAATCACAACCTCCACCTTTCCTGTTTTATTCACGTCCACCATGATAATTTTGTTTCCGCTGCATGGGGGATAAGCTGTATCGCTAATCATATAGGGTGTGGAGGTTATTTCGCCATAAGCCCCACTCGGATAGGCGGTGGAATCGGGATTATTCAGAAAAACCTTGTACTGGGCGATACCGGGGAATGTAACGAAGGTGTTGTCATTCTGCGACTTCCGGTCTGACTCAAAATCCCCGGTATTGTAGCAACCATATTGATTGCAGAAGATTGTGACAGCGCCTACCCTGGTATGATTAAACACCAGTTTGGTCACAATGCCATCATCGGAATAGATGTAAAACTGACCATCGAAAAACATGTTTGGCGTTAGTTCCGCATAAAGCTGCCATGCCTGTGACCATACCCGTCCGTTGATGGCGTCGGAAGGAATGGCAGGAGTATGTTGCCCTGATACGACCTGGATGTCCCACAAGTGTACGGTGAGGGTGCTGAACACGTTGGCCATTTCGATGTAATAATCTCCCGTATCGGCGATGCTGGTAACTGTGTAGGATAATGGCGTATAACCACCGATAGCCGGGAAGGGACCAGTAATCGTCTGTTTATAATACATGATAAAACCAGGCTGGCCGTAGATGGGACAAACACCCGATTTCGCAATGGACCCATCTGGTTTCCGGAGATTGTAAGTAACAGACTGATAATAGTTTTGCATCCCGAAAAGAATGGATTCTCCCGCATTTTTCACATGGATGTAGAGACGGTAATTTGGCATGCAGTTGATAAGTCCGAAGTTGGTATATATTCCCATGGTATTGTCAAAATACAGTCCGGCCTGAGTATGCGTTGAATCAGGCCGCAACTGTTTCGTCCCTTCCCCATGGCCGGAAAAGGGTGCAAACAGCAGGAGAATGAGCAACGTGAAACAAATCCGCAGATGTATCATATGGGCCGCCAGAGAAAGTGGTTCTTTTCTTCCATCAAAGATACGGATAAAACAATCACTTTTCCTACCTTTGCTGTTCCAAAACTAACAGATCTATGAGCAACTTTATCGGTATCCGCCACGAGGATAAATACAAACTTGAACGAAGGGCCCCACTAACACCCAAACATGTTGCCCGGCTTGTAAAACAGAAGAAACTTGACATCATTGTTCAGACATCCGACAAACGAATTTTCTCGGATGAAGAGTACATCCACGCAGGTGCGAAAATTGCAAAGGATCTGAAAAAATGTTCTGTTATTTTTGGCGTCAAGGAGATGCCTGAATCTTTTTTTGAGGCTGAAAAGACCTATGTGTTCTTTTCACATGTGGTAAAAGGCCAGCCATACAATATGTCAATGCTGCGCCGGATGATGGAATTAAAATGCAACCTGATCGAATATGAAAAAGTAGTGGATGACCAGGGCAAACGCCTCATTTTCTTTGGACGATATGCCGGGATGGCCGGTATGATCAACTCACTGTGGGCCCTGGGTTTGCGTTTGAAGGAAGAAGGATATGCATCCAATCTGGTAAAACTGAAGCAAGCTCATCATTACCATTCACTCAATGAGGCAAAGGATGATATTTCCGCCATCGGGCAACTCATTGCCGAAAACGGGATTCCTCACGAATTACGCCCATTTGTGATTGGATTTACCGGGTATGGAAATGTGTCGCAGGGTGCACAGGAAATCATCGGATTGCTACCGGTAAAGGAGATATCTCCGGCAAAACTGGTGGAATTGCACCGCCGTAAAAAACTGCCGGACAACATTATATATAAAGTAATTTTCAAGGAAGAAGACCTTTTTGAACACGTAGATGGTGTACCATTCGAACTTCATGATTACTATGCAAATCCACACAATTACCGCAGCAAGTTTGAAACATATATTCCATATTTGTCCATGCTGATCAATTGTGTTTATTGGGATAAACGTTATCCGCGACTGGTGACCAAAGCATATCTCAAAAAAATGTATGCCAAAGGAAAGCCAACACTTACGGTGATTGGCGATATTAGTTGCGATGTGGAGGGATCTGTGGAATGTACCTTGAAACCAACTGAAATCGATGATCCGATCTATGTTTACGACCCGGAAACAGAAAAAATCACCATGGGACACAAGGGTCCGGGGATGCTGGTGATGGCAGTTGATATCTTACCGGCAGAATTGCCACGCGATTCATCAGATGGTTTTGCAGATGTGCTGGTCAATTTTGTCAAACCAATCGCCGATGCCGATTTTAGTGAACATTTTGATGACCTCGACCTGCCAAAGCCGATCAAAAAAGCGTTGATTCTGCACAACGGTGAATTGACGCCGGAATATAAGTATATGGAAGAATTTATAAAATAGGTAACCAACATGAAAAAGATCCTCATCCTCGGCTCAGGACTCGTAGCCAAACCAATAATCCAGTATTTACTGTCAAAAAACTATCAGGTTACCGTCGCCTCAAATACTCCCGATCGCTCCGACATGATGATTGCCGGAAACAGCCATGGCGTTTCTCTTTTATGGGATGCCGGTGATGAATCCTTGCTCAGTAATCTGATCGCTGAACATGACATCACAGTAAGTCTGCTACCCTATGTTTTCCATGTGATGGTTGCCCGGCACTGCGTGGCCCACAAAAAGAACATGGTCACTACCTCCTATGTGAAACCGGAAATGCGCGAACTTGATGCCGCTGCAAAAGAAGCGGGCATCATACTGTTGAATGAGATGGGGCTCGATCCGGGTATTGATCATATGTCTGCCATGCGTATCATCGATCAGGTACACGAGCGTGAAGGGGCGATTCTCGAGTTTTACTCGATTTGCGGCGCCTTGCCAGCGCCTGAAGCAGCGGAAAACCCGTTCAGATATAAATTCTCATGGAGTCCGAAAGGGGTGGTACTTGCCGGAAATAATGATGCAATTTTTCTGCATCACGGGAAGGTGAAGGAACTGCCTACCCGCGAATTGTTTAAAAATCCATTCCGGGTAAATTTCCCTGAGGTCGGCGAACTTGAAGTTTATCCAAACCGCGACTCCCTTGCCTACAAGGAAATTTATGGAATCCCTGAAGCGCAAACCATGTTCCGCGGTACATTCCGCTATAAAGGCTGGTGCGAAACACTCGATGCAATCAAACAGTTGAATCTGATATCGCCCGATAAATTTGATATGACGGGAATGTCGTTCGCCGACATGGTGAAAAGACAGGTTAACCAACCAGATAATTCATTATCAATTAAGAAACAGGTGTCTGATTTCCTTGGAATTCCGGAGAAATCCCATGCCATCGAAGCAATGGATTGGCTGGGTCTGTTTGATCATACTCCCATGAACCGCACCCTTGATTCAACGTTTGAGGTAACCTCCGACCTGATGATTGAGAAAATGAGTCTTGGCCAAACTGAACGGGATATGGTTGCGTTGCAGCATACCTTCCTGGCCGGTTTTTCCGACGGCAGAAAAGAGGTAATCCGCTCTCGTATGCTTGACTTTGGGACGCTGGCCACCGATACTTCTATTGCACGTACCGTCGCATTGCCGGCGGCCATCGGGGTGGAAATGATCCTGGATGGGAAAATTAATGTCAAAGGAGTTCATATTCCGGTAATTCCTGAAATCTACAATCCGGTTCTTGACCATCTGGAAAAAATGGGGATCAGTATGGTTGAGGAATATGGACTTCCGGTTTCAGAAATGATCAACAATTAATTTCAGCTTCAATATCATTAATTCGTCATTCGTAAATCGTAATTCGTAAATCATTTATGGGTATAGGTGAAATCATAGTCGTCATCATCGTCGCAATTGTGTTGTATGCTGTTTTCAGCATGCGAAAGAAACCTGAGAGTGCTGAATCACAGCCAGGTCAACAAACTTCACCTGGTGCAGACTCATCGGGAAATGGAAATCAAATGAATGGTGGGTCACAGCGAAAAAGTGGTTATGCCAAATGGATTGGTGGTGGACTGGGGTGGGCTTTTGGTGGACCACTGGGAGCAATTCTTGGTGTGGCCCTGGGATCTGTGTTTGACGGGATGAACACTGGTCAATCTTCATATCAGGGAACCCAGCGCGGCGATTTTGCCATGAGTTTGCTGGTGCTTTCCGCTGCTGTTATGAAGGCTGACCAGAAGATCGTAAAATCCGAACTTGAATTTGTCCGCAGTTTCTTTGTTCACCAGTTTGGTGAAGAGGAGGGGAACCGCCTGATCAGGATGTTGCAGGAAATTTTAAAACAGGATATCAATATTCAGGATGTAAGCGTCCAGGTGGGACAGTTTACCGATTACCCGGTAAAACTTCAACTGGTGAACTATTTGTTTGGAATTGCTGCTGCCGATGGAATGTATCATCCCGATGAAGTTGACATGATTGCCACCATCGCCGGATACATGGGCGTTTCCTCCTCCGATTTTACATCCATCAAGGCCATGTTTGTTAAAAGCACCGGCTGGGCCTATGATGTGCTTGAAATAACTTCAAACGCAACAGATGAAGAGGTGAAAAAAGCCTATCGTGAAATGGCTAAGAAACACCATCCCGATAAAGTAGCCCATCTTGGGGATGATATTAAAAAATCAGCTACCGAAAAATTCCAGAAGATCAGCGCTGCGTACGAAGAGATCAAGAAACAGCGAGGAATCATTTAGTCGCCAGGTCCTCTGCCGAAAGATCCATTAAACTGAAAGATTGCCATCCGTTAAAATCAAAATGCCACCATTCTGCTGGCATCACTGTGAATCCATGTTTTTCCATGACTCGGATCAGAAGGTCTCTGTTTGATTTTGCATTCTCAGGAATATCAGCATAACGGGCACCGGCCCGGGCGGTAAAATCATCATATTCAGTTGGCATAATCAGCTCTGTGTGTGTTTTCAGATCAACCAGGCTCACATCTGCAGAACAGCCACGGTTGTGCCTGGAGCCGGTTGCTGGTGAAGCCGCAAAAAGGGTGTCTTTAACAACTTCATGAAACAGCAGCGTGGCGGCATAAGGGCGGTAGGCATCGAAAACCTTAAGGGTTAATCCCATTTTTAAAAACTCCTTCTGTATAACTGCCAGGGAGTCGGCTGCGGGCTGACGCAGAAATGCATTGGCAAAAGAATAAACTTGTTTGCCGGTAAAATTGTTTGTTGTCGCATATCTGATGTCAAGAACGATCCCCGGAATTAGTTTTTGAAGATCAACAATTCTATTTCTGCTGTTTTTCCTGCATTCATCCTGATACTGCCTCAGCGTTGCCGTAATTGGAAGATTATAGGGATTGGTCTTGGTTTTCTGGGCGTTGCCAAAAGAAACGCCGGTCACAATTAATGTTAGAATAAGGATTATTTTTCGCATAGGTTGTGATTGTTAGATTAAAATTTCTACTTTCGTTTTTTGCTATGAATTCCAAAGATATGAAAATTTCTATGTTTAGCGAGGCAAGATTAGGTCCTTTGATTTTGCGCAACAGGTCTATCCGCTCGGCGGCATTTGAAGGGATGTGCCCCGGCAATAAAGTTTCTGATGATCTCATTCATTATCACCATTCAGTTGCTGCCGGAGGGATTGGGATGACCACCGTTGCCTATGCTTCAGTTTGCCGGAGCGGGCTTTCATTTCCACACCAGTTGTTGTTAAACCGCGAAGCCATTCCTGATTTGCAGCGGCTAACTTCGGCCATCCATAAGGAAGGTGCCGCTGCTGCCATTCAAATTGGACATTGCGGACTGATGGCCGATAAATCAATTTCAGGAGCCTGTCTTTCCCCGAGCGGAAGATTTAACTTATATGGTCCAACCTGGCCCCGCAAAATTTCATACGCAGAAATTGACCAGATTATACGGGATTTTTCCCAGGCAGTAAAAATTGTCAGGGAGGCTGGATTCGATACTGTGGAGGTTCATGCAGGCCATGGTTACCTGATCAGTCAATTTCTTTCTCCTTATACCAATAAACGCAAGGATCAGTACGGCGGTTCATTTGAAAACCGCAGCAGGTTCCTGATGGAAGTAATCAGAGCCGTGATGGATGCTGCCGGAACATCTCTGGCAGTTGTTGTGAAGATGAACCTTCGTGATGGTTTTAGGGGAGGGATGGAATTGGATGAATCAATTGAGGTGGCAAAATTACTTGAGCAAGCGGGTGTTCACGGGCTGGTGCTGTCAGGTGGATTTGTTTCAAAAGCGCCAATGTACGTCATGCGCGGGAGTATGCCGGTTAAAATCATGGCGCATTATATGAAAAATCCCTGGATGAAATTCGGAGTTCGTTACTTCGGCAATCTCCTCATGAAACCTGAACCATTCAGCGAAGGCTATTTCCTTGAAGACGCCTTAAAAGTGAGGGAATCGGTAAAAATTCCGCTGATCTATGTCGGAGGGTTGAAGTCAAAAGAGATGATCGACAGGGTGTTGAATAATGGATTTGATTTTGTGCAGATTGCCCGGGCCCTGATTCATGACCCTGGTTTCATCAATAAATTGAAATCAGGAGAAATTACTACATCAGCTTGTCAGAGCTCAAACTATTGCATCGCCCGCATGTATTCCGATCATATGACCTGCTACCAGAACGAGCCGGATGGTCCCCGTGAAATGGGACAATAAGTGTAAAAAAAACCGGGCTGTTAGATTTATACAGCCCGGCCACAAACGAAACAAACGCAATTTAACTCAGCTCAACAAAACAGCCTTTTCTAATCAGTCAATCAACACGATCCGTTTTACCAGCGTGGTGTTTTCTGAACTAACACGGATAAAATATATCCCTTTAGGTTCCCTTGAAATATCAAACATGTAATCATCTGAACCGGAACAATCTCTGGTCAATATTTTTTTACCACTCATGTCCAGCACTGAGATTTCCAATACCTGATCCTTTATACTGCCGGCTTTGACTTTGAAAATACCTTTGGTGGGATTGGGGTAAACCTGCAAATCAGTGATTATATTCTCATTCATACCAACTGTTGATGCAGCTTGCGTAACAGTCACTGTTTGTGGAGTCAATCCAACCACGGTAACGGTAATGGTGGCAATCCTGATTTGATTGGTAGCGTTTGCACTGAAATTTGCAGTAATGGTTGCATTGCCACTCCCGGAAGGTGAAACAGTACACCAGGCTGAATTGCTGGATACCGTCCAGGTGGTATTTGAAGTGACGTCATAGGTGGTGTTACCCGATGAAGCAGGCACATTTTGATTGGCGGGTCCAACCGTCAGTGTTGGCGCAGCCCCTGCTTGTGTAACGGTCACAATTTGATCGGGTAGTCCGGAAACCATCACAGTGATCGAAGCGACACGCTGATTAACGGAGGTGTTAATGGCATAGTTGGCATTAAGGGTACCGTTTCCGGTTCCGCCTGACGTTACAACGCACCAGCTTGCATCGCTGCCGGCGGTCCACGATGAGTTGGAAGTTACCGAAAAGGTGGTTACACCGGCAGATGAAGTAACATTTCTGTTGGACGGTGCAACCGAAAGGGTAGGCGTAAACCCTGCCGCAGTGAATGTACCAGCCATCCCCGGTGCATGTGGGGTACACACGTAAGAATATGAGCCGGCAACCGTAACTTTATACTCATAGGATGAATTCGAACTGGTGATCAATTCATCCCAGGGAGCAGCCCCTGCGGGAATTCCCCCGGGATTTGAAGTTGTGGTATGGTTGCCTGCACTCCAAACCCATCGGATTGTGTCACCAACGTTAACATTTACGTTTACCGGGTTAAAAAAGAAGTTCCCGACCATAACGACGTGCTTCACAGCCAATGCAGGAGTAACACTGCAAAAGCCTGATAATGCGATAATAACAGAGAGTATGTATGTATATTTTTTCATAGGAGAATGTTTATAACTAATTTAGACTTAATAAAAACAAAAGTACAACAATGTTTGTAATAAAATCAATTTTGTGAAAATATTTTTTTAACCTTGAAATAGTCTATTTTTGAAATAAATTGTTCCATCATGATGAGAATTAAATTAGCTTTCCTGATTTTGCTGCTCCTGGGATATAAGGCTGCATCAACGCAAACGTTGCCCAAAGAAAATATTGAAACAGAAACTGATCCGGTAATTCTTCAAAAGCTAAGCCAGTGGCAGGATTTGAAGTTCGGACTGCTGATGCACTGGGGAACATACAGCCAGTGGGGGATCGTGGAATCATGGTCTCTTTGTTCAGAAGATGAAGACTGGTGCCGCAGAAAATCAAAGAATTATGTCGATTACTGTAGGGAATATACCCAGCTGAAAACTTCTTTTAACCCTGTGCGGTTTGATCCTGAAAAATGGGCTGAAGCAGCCAAATATGCCGGGATGAAGTATGTCATCTTTACCACAAAACATCATGATGGTTTTTGCATGTTTGATACAAAACAAACGGATTATAGCATCACGGATGTAAATTGTCCCTTTCATACTAATCCCAGGGCGAATGTTACCAGGGAAATTTTCAATGCTTTCAGGTCGCAGGGTTTTTGGACCGGAGCCTATTTCTCCAAGCCTGACTGGCACTGCAATGATTATTGGGCCGAGGAATGGGCCACTCCTAACCGCAATGTAAATTACAGCATCAAGAAATACCCTGAACGATGGCAGAAATATTGCGATTTTACCTATAACCAAATCAGGGAGTTGATGAGCCAGTATGGCAAAGTCGATATTCTTTGGCTCGATGGGGGATGGGTTGACCCTAAAAACGGTCAGGATGTGAATATGCCAAAAATCGCCCAAATGGCACGAAGCTACCAGCGTGATTTGCTCATGGTCGATCGCACAGTTACCGGAAAATATGAAAACTACCGTACTCCGGAACAGGAAATTCCGGGCAAACTACTGGATTATCCCTGGGAAACATGCATGACCATGGCATCATCATGGTCATATGTTCCGGGTGATATTTACAAACCAACCAATAAAATCATTCATATGTTGGTCGACATTGTGTGCAAAGGCGGAAATTATCTCCTTAATATCGGTCCTTCACCGGAGGGAGAATGGGCTGATACTGCTTATATGAGATTAAGGGAAATCGGCGACTGGATGAAAATAAATGGCGAAGCAATCTACTATTCTCGTCCTGTAAACCCGTTTAAGTCAGGAAAAGTTTGCTTTACTTCGAATCCTGATGGTACTGTTTACGTTATTTATCTGGCTGAACCCGGCGAAAGAACAATGCCTGCAACCATTGACGTGAATGGATTTCAACCATCAGGTGGCTCAGCCATTGAATTGTTGGGAAAAAAGGGCCATCTGAAATGGAAACAGAATGCTGACAAAGGCTTTATGATCGAAATTCCATCGTCGTTACAAAAAAATCCACCGTGTAAACATGCCTGGACATTCAGGATTCACATGAACAACCAGGATTGAGACTAATATAATCCGTATGAACAGGGTTTTTCAATTAAAATGGTTGTTTTTCTTCACGACATTGTTTTTTGGCTATTCCCCTGGGATTTGTCAGAATGCTTCGCAGCATGACTTGCATTTTAATATGTTGCCCGTGAGATGGGATGAAGGGATCCCATTGGGAAACGGGATGCTGGGAGCATTGATATGGCAGAAGGATTCGTCGCTGCGCATTGCCCTTGATCGTGCCGATCTTTGGGATCTCAGGCCGGTAAGAGAATTTGCGTTGCCTCAGTTCAGTTTTACTTGGGTCAAGGAACAACTTGAAAATGGCACATACGATAGTGTTCAAAAATTCTTTGATGAGCCTTATGAGAGAGATGCCGGCCCGACAAAAATCCCTGCAGGAGCGCTTGAAATTCCGGTTGGAGGGATGGGCGAGGTGGAATCTGTTCATTTATATTTAAGCGATGCCCTCTGTGAAGTGAAATGGAAGTCAGGTGCACGGTTCATTGTCTTTGTTGATGCCAACCGGAACAGGGGTTGGTTCCATCTTGAAAATTTTCCTTTGCCCGTCGCATTAAAACTTGACGCCCCTGATTTTACCCTCCAGGCGCAGAAAGGTACTTCAAATTCGGTTGATGGCCAGTCCCTTGGGAGACTTAATTATACTCTTCCCGTGATAAACGGTTCAACGACAGGTTTTCTATATACCCGTCAGCAAGGTTATGGCAATTTTCATTTTGCGGTAATTGTTGAATGGAAAGAAATTTCAGGGAATGTTGTAGAAGGCTCGTGGCGAATTGAGACCAGCCACGCAAAGGAGTTTTCCGATCTGTCATTTGAATCGTTGCGCCACGATTCAGCACATATGTCTTTTGATTCGGCAATTCTGGGGCA
The DNA here is from genome assembly GCA_037139855.1 of Bacteroidota bacterium. Taxonomy (GTDB): domain Bacteria; phylum Bacteroidota; class Bacteroidia; order Bacteroidales; family FEN-979; genus CAIVAT01. The sequence goes on along the minus strand of JBAXFM010000044.1, from coordinate 3,748 downwards.
TCGCCGGTGGTGGAAAGAGTATTGGGAACAGTCCTCCATCAAATTACCTGATTCGCTGCTTGAAAATCAATGGTATCGTGACATTTACAAATTCGGCTCCGCTTCGAGAAAAGGCGCTCCACCCATTACCCTGCAGGCAGTATGGACCGCCGACAATGGCAAATTGCCCCCCTGGAAGGGTGATTTTCACAATGATCTGAATACTCAACTGAGCTATTGGCCCGGATATTCGTCAAACCATTTGGAAGAATCGCGGGTGTTTTGTGATTGGATCTGGCGTAATCGTGGCAACGCCGAAAATTACACCAAAAATTATTTCAATTGCGAAGGTCTCAATTTTCCAGGGGTTTCAACTCTCAGCGGCGAGCCGATGGGTGGCTGGATTCAGTATGCACTTTCACCAACCATTTCCTGTTGGCTTGCACAACATTTTTACAATCAGTGGAAATACAGTGGCGATCTTGATTTTCTTGTACAGGAAGCTTATCCGTTCATTAGCAATGCGGCAATATTCATCGAAAATTTGTCGATTAAAAAAGGAAAGTTCCGTCAGCTACCGCTTAGTTCAAGTCCTGAATTTAATGATAATTCTTCGCAGGCATGGTTTTCCCAAACTACTAACTATGATCTGGCGCTGATACGATGGTTATACAGAACTGCCGCTGAACTTGCCACGGACCTTGGCAAGACGGATGATTTAATCAGATGGGAGCGGTGTTTGAATAACTGGCCTGACCTTGCCCTTTCCGATTCAGGGAGTTTACTCATCGCACCTGGTTATCCTTACAGGGTATCCCACCGGCATTTTTCACATCTGATGTCCATCTATCCTCTTGGGATATATGATTGGAATTCCGGTAGATTCGACAGGGAAATCATTTCAGCTTCCATCCGTGAATTACTCAGAACAGGACCTGATAACTGGTGCGGATATTCATATGCCTGGCTGGGCAATTTACAGGCCCGTGCCTTCAATGGCGAAGGCGCGGCGGAGGCATTGAGAACGTTTGCCGGTTGCTTCTGCCTGTCAAATAGTTTTCATGCCAACGGAGATCAATCGGGTACGGGAAAATCGACTTTTACCTACAGACCATTTACCCTTGAAGGAAACTTTGCTTTTGCTTCAGGTATCCAGGAGATGCTCATGCAAAGCAATCATGATCTGATTGTGGTTTTTCCCGCCATTCCTGAAAAATGGAAAGAGGTTTCTTTTCAAAATCTCAGGGCGCAGGGAGCATTCCTTGTTTCAGCCACCCGGAAAGACGGAAAAATTCAGGAGGTGAAAATATTTTGCGAAAAAGGGGGTGAATTGCACCTGAAAAATCCGTTCGGGAAAGAAAGAGTCCGGGTAAATGGTGCACGACGTGTGCGTTTTGGATTGAATGGCGTATTCACCATAAAAACAAAACCCGGGCAAACTATTGTTTTTCAATGATTAATCATGAAATCTCCAGGCAACCCCAAATTTAAAAGCGCCATCCTGCATCGGGTAACCGGGTGTTGTAAAATAGTTATGCCCCATGAAACTGGCATTAAAATGGGTATAGGTAACAAAGAACCGGGCCCTTTGAATTTTCAGATTGATGAAAACATCCATGTATAAAGAGTTTCCGATTTCCTTAACATCCTGAAGATAAAATGACCGGACAGCAGAATTGTAGGCGTCGGCATAATAGGAGGTATTATAAAAGAAATTCAACCCAGGCTGAAGGGTGGCAGCGCCATGAAAAAGTTGTTGCGAATAATAGATGGCCAGATTTCCCATAAATGCCGGGAGCCGGAGAACGGTTGTTCCCTGAACTGTTTGATAAACCAGTTGTCCTTTGAAAGTAAAACGCCACAAATCAACATTCCCGTTGAGATATAGCTGGAGATGGCCAAATTGTTTCTCATATTGCCGGGGCTGACTTAATGAGTCGAGATAAACATAATTATTGATCCTGCTGATATTAAAACCAGTTTGAAGAAATTTGAAGGTATACTGAAATCCGCCTGAAATAAGGCCCTGTTTAAACCAGGTTGTATCCCATTGAAAACTATTTCCCTGATATTGTGTATAAAACCACCCTGGTTGCTGCAACATGTAATTTCCCAGGATTGTTATTATCCCGGCATTTTTCGACTGGCTTCCCAGTATAGTCGTCAGTTTCACTTTAAGGCTGAAGTCACCCTCGTTATAATCACCGAGCACATAATCACCGCGTGCTTCCAATCTCAAACTACTAAACGGTGTAAAATTAATCCTGGCATGGGGGATAAACTGCTGGAAGAAGTTTTTGGTCCCATGCAATGAAACCTCGGTATATTGTTGTTTAATCCCGGCTTCGATCTGAAAAACCTGTAGCTGCTGGTTCGGTTTGAAACTTGGATTAGACCATATAAGTTCGTTGATTATTTTTTTTATGGTAAGGGAATCAACGGTGCGCACTGTATCAAGAACTGGCGGCGGAAAGAATCCGCTATCAATAGGATTGTCAATAAAATTCTGAATCTGCCTGTTATATTGGAATGAATAGGTTAATCTGCCAAGGTCGATCCGGTTCCCTGAACCCAGGGTGGTATCCTTTTCATTTTTCACATGCCGGGTCAGGTCAAAATAGTGTTTCATGAAAAAACCTGTTTCCTTGATCCTGTTTTGGGCTGAATTAAGGTTCACTGGAATCACCGACCGGTTCGTTTCAAGGTTATTCACAAAGAGGCTGTCGTTTTTCAATCCACCATTTTCATAATTACGCAACCGGTTAATTGTCAGATTAGCAATTACACCATATCGTTTATTCTTTGTAAAGTACTGGGAGGTTAACACGAAATTGATATGGTTTGCTTTTTGCCTGTAATACGCGCCGGGAGCGCTCATAACATGAAAGTCGAAACCAAGGTTGAAACTCCGGTATATATTCCGGCTGAATATGGCATGAAAATTCTGTTCTTTTTTAGCGCCCTGAACGTAGGTCAATTCTGTATAGGTTTTAAACACCTTATAGTATTTAACGCTGTCATTTTGATATAAATACTGGTCAAAACTATGGATACCGTAATCAAACCCCATGTTACCCGGGGATAAAACAGGCATCAATGACCGGTATTCGAGCCCGATGTTTCCTAGGGTTGCATAGAACCGGTCATGTTTATACAGAGGGTCATAAATTTGAAAACCAGCGAGTGCTGTGTCGTTTTGATGCAGATTTAGTTTACCAAGCCTTTCAAAGTCGCTGTAAAAAAACAGGACCTGGGTCGAGTCCCGGTGTTTTTTAATGGAGTCAAGAAAGATTCTGGTAGCTGCTTCAGAAGCTTGAGTTTTAACTGTTTTCTCGATGGTGGTTGATTGTTTACCATTTATTCTGGCAGTATCAGGTTGTTGAGCAATTGCATTCGTAAAAGCACCCAGTAACAGCAGGGAAATAACATGAAGGAAACGGTTGGAATTATTAAACATTCAGACGATGAGATTTTGAGGATAAAGGTACTGAAAAAAGTAGCAGCAGGAGGGGAGAGGGCAAAAAAAAACCCAGCGGTAAGGCTGGGTTTAAAAAAGATCGGCGACGACATACTCTCCCACAAAAACTGCAGTACCATCTGCGCAAGTGGGCTTAACGACTCTGTTCGGAAAGGGAAGAGGTGAACACCACTGCTATAGTCACCGTAAGATCTTAAGACTAACTGGAATAATCCAGACGTTAGTCGATATCATACGACATATAGAGAAAGAAAATACAACAATTAATTAAAAGCTTGTCATAGAAGAAAG
>JBAXFM010000043.1:0-23963 GCA_037139855.1 Bacteroidota bacterium | reverse complement strand
TGTTCATTCTTAGGATCAAATTGTGTAACCTGTCTGAGATAATAGGCAGCACTGTCGTATTTCGACCGTTCATAAGCTGATTCAGCCAGTTTAAAATAAACGTTTGCCAGGATGTTAACGGCTGACTTTTTCGTCGGATCAAGTTCAATCCCCTTCGAAAGGTACCAGGCAGCGCTGTCAAGTTTATTCATTTCAAACAAACACCGCGATAAATTGAAGTAAAGATCCGGGAAATTTGAATGGGTCAGTTCCTTTTTATAGAAAAAGATGGCAGAATCTTTCTTTTTATTCCGTTCAGCGGTGATGCCCATCCAGTAGTTGACCAGCATTTCCTGTTGACTGATCGCATATGCCTGGCGGATATATTTTTCCCGGAGCACCGAATCTTTCGACTGGATCCCCTGATTGAGTTTTGCAAATGCCGATTTGGGAGAATCAATAACCGCCTTATCCCAGAATATTTGCCGGTCGTGGTAACAATCGAGCCGGATAAATGATACAACCATCAGGATCAGGAGGATGCCGGAAGAAATCATCAGCGTGTGCCTGGTGTTCCACTTTTCGGAAAGAAGGAGCGACTGGCTCAATACCAATAGAATTCCAATAAACGGCAGATACAAACGGTGTTCGTACAGTTGATCGTTCAATAGTTTCGGAACGAGCAATACCGGGAGGAGAAAAAGAAAATACCACAGAAATCCGATGATGACAAGCGGTTTGTTGTAACTTTTTGAAATGACTATAAGTACAATAAGCACCATCAGCGAAAGTGTCCCCCAAACCAGGGTAATGTCTTCAAACTGTGGAACTACGGAGAGATTGACCGGGAAAAATATTTTTCCAAGATACTGCAGAAGCGCCGGTATCCGGGTGATCCCGCTCTGGATCATCTCCTGGAACAACATTCCCTGGTAAGAAGGATTGGAAGAAGCTCTCAGCCCATACCAGATCAGCAGGGCCACTGCCCAGGAACCGAAAAGCGGCAACATCTTAGAAATTTTGACCGCAAATACGAAGCGAAGCAGCAGGATCGCAATGACCGGGATGATGACGGCTGTTTCCTTGGTAAGCAATGCCAGAAGGAAGGTTATAAACTGACCGAAAAAGAGATAAAGCTTGTGGGTTTGAATGTAATAGATGATTAAGATCAGGGTCGACAGGAAAAAAATCATCAGGATGAGATCATTTCTCCCGGGGATCCAGGCAACAGTCTGGGTGAGAACCGGGTGAATGGAAAAGAGCAGTGCAAGGAGAAATGAAGTTATTTCCGGGATTTTTATTTTTTTCAGGAAAACAAACAAAAGGCATACTGAGCAAAGGTGAAAAAGGAGGCTGAACAGGTGATAACCCCAGGGATTTATTCCAAACAGATGATTTTCAATGATCATATCGACCAGAAAAATGGGGCGGTAATAGATGTCGTTTTCCGGCACAAACAAACCCTGGTTAAACGCGTTGAAAAGGTTTCCGAGGTTTTCGTTGAAACTTGCAAGATCTACAACAAAAAACTGGTCATCGAGAGAGGTAAAGTCGAAGAAGATCGTCTTTGCATAGAGCAAAGCCGGAACCAGGATCAACCAGAGCCAAAATGATTGCCATAGGGGCTGCGGGGGGCCTTTTCTACCAGACGGCGGCTTTTTAAGGGAAGGTTTGGATGTATGTCGGGGTTGATTTGGTTTCGGCATTGTGCAGACTTTTTGTAAAATTAGAACAATAATTGTTTTATGTTCGCATTCTGAACAATTTTTACATGCAACAACCTATTCGCAATATAGCAATCATGGCCCATGCCGATGCCGGAAAAACCACCATTACCGAGCAATTTCTTTTCCTGGGAGGTCAAACCAGGCAACCCGGCAATGTGGATCAGGGTACGGCACAAACCGATTTTCTGCCGGTGGAGCAGGAGCGGGGCATTTCGGTGCGGTCGGCCAATACATCTTTTTTATGGAAGGATACCCTGATCAATCTGATAGATACCCCTGGTCATGTCGATTTTTCGGCTGATGTGGAGCGGGTCATGCGGGTTCCCGATGGGGTTATCCTTGTCATTTCCGCGGTGGAAGGGGTACAGGCACATACTGAAACGCTATGGAATGCCCTGCGTGACCGGAAAATCCCGGTAATTTTCTTCGTCAATAAAATCGACAGGGTAGGGGCCGACAGTGAATTGGTGATCCGGGCTATTGTGCACGAACTAAAGATCACGCCGCTGTGCCTGCAGGAAACAGCCGGAGAAGGGGGAAATGAAGTTTCCATCACCGGTTTGCTGAATCCGGATGATATGCAGGATCAACTGGTTGAACACATTGTGGCAACGGATGAAACTTTGCTTAATCAATACCTTGAAGATCATGAGCCGTTATTCCAGGATATCAACCGGCAGTTAACCCGCATGATCAGGTCATGCGAAATTTATCCGCTGTTTTTTGGCTCTGCAAAAATGGGTATGGGCACCCGTGAATTACTGGATGCGGTGGTCGACTATTTTCCTGCTCCGGGTGGAGATCCAAATAACCCATTGTCCGCCCTGGTTTATGGCATCGGTCACGATAAAATAATGGGAAAAATCGCATATGTGCGTCTTTTCAGTGGCAGGATCAGTAACCGGGAGATGATATTGAATGCTACCCGGCAGGTTGAAGAAAAGGTGACACAGGTACGCCGGGTTTTTCCGGGCAGATTTGAAGATATTGGCACGGTGGAAGCCGGAGATATAGCCGGAATAAGCGGTTTTGGCAGTGTTCAGACTGGCGATTTGCTGGGTGTTTCAAATGAAAGTATCCCAAAGGAGGTGAAATTAAAGGTGCCATTGCTTACCGTGCAGGTAAAAGCGGTCAGCGATAAAGATTATGCCGCGCTGGCTGAAGCGATGGGTGAACTTGCCCTGGAGGACCCTGCCCTGGAATTCGAATGGCTGCGGGAGGAGGCAGAATTGCATGTAAAGGTGATGGGCTGGATCCAGATGGAGGTGTTGGAGCGGATCCTGGCCGACCGGTTTAGGATTGCCGCCCGGTTTGAAAATCCGACTGTGATATACAAAGAAACGCCTTCAGGAATTGGGGAAGGATTTGTACAGTACTGGATGCCCAAACCTTGCTGGGCCATCATGCGGTTTCGGATTGAACCCGGTGAAAGGGGCAGTGGAGTGGTATATCAAAGCATTGTGGCGGTGAATGATATTCAGCAGAAATATCAAAATGAAGTGGAGAGAAGTATTACCGGAGCATTGAAGCAGGGCATCAAAGGTTGGGAAGTGACCGATTTGCGCATCACGCTGATTGCAGGGGAGGACCATCCGATGCATTCCCGGCCGGGTGATTTCACTGTAGCAACGCCCATGGGAATCATGAACGGACTGGTCAATACTGGTACAACATTGCTGGAGCCGATGATCCGGTTTCATATCCAGGCCGCCGAAGATCTGCTTGGCGCGATTGTCAGCGACATCACCCGGATGAGGGGCACTTTTGAGAGTCCGGAAATGGATAATGGAAGGTTCACCCTTGGTGGAATGGTACCGCTGTCCACGTCAATCGATTTTCCGGTGAAACTGAGTTCCCGGTCGGGCGGAAAAGCCAGGATATCCACACACTTTTTCGGCTATCGTGAATGTACCGATGAACAGGGCGTAATTCGCCCCTTTAAGGGAATCAGCCCGCTCGACACAGCGAAATATATACTGAAGGCGCGGAAAGCCCTGCAAACCAAGTAATTTTGGTGATTGAAAATGTGTGAAACAAAACTGAAAAGCGACATTTTAGGAATGGAAATAAATTTGGAAAAAAGTCATAACCACATTATATTTATATTTTTATTTAATGCCACATTATATTTATTCCTGGTCTGACGGTTATAGCCAATACTCAGAGGAACAGGACATTTCAATGATTATAAACAATCTCTGCTATGAACATTCAGGACAAAACCAAAGAAGAGTTCATTAGTGAACTAAAGGAATTACAGGAAGCGTATGATTCCTTAAAGGTTTCAATAAAGACTGATCTGCATAGTCACGAGCATACAGAAAAAGCACTGCTCAAAAGCCGTGAAATGCTAAAGAGTATCGAACAAGCAGCCAAAATTGGAGGTTGGGAGTTTGATGTGGAATCCATGAATCAAACCTGGACAGAAGAAGTATTTCACATCCTTGAAATTGACACTACAAATGGCGCACCTAATGTTCCTGAAGGGATTGGCTTTATTGCTCCCGAGTATCAATCTATTGCACTTCGTGGCATACAACGTGCCATTGAATTTGGCGAGCCCTACAACCAGGAATGGGAGGTTATTACGGTAAAAGGCAACCGGCGCTGGATTAACGCCATTGCAACCCCTAATCAGGAAAATGGAAAAACAAAATCTGTTTCTGGTTCTTTTCAGGATATCACCAATCGAAAACTTGCAGAAATTGCTTTGCTTGAAAGCGAAGAAAACCTTTCTACTACGCTCCATTCCATTGGCGATGGTGTAATTTCTACAGATAAAAATGGCCTGGTTATCCAGATGAACCCGGTTGCCGAACAGCTTTGCGGCTGGCAATTGGCCGAAGCGGCCGGTAAGCCTTTAACTGACATATTTAACATCATTAATGCCGAAACCCGCCTAATAGTTGATGATCCTGTGAATAAAGTACTGGAACAAGGTGAAATAGTCGGGCTTGCAAACCACACCGTTTTAGTTTCCCGAAATGGGACAGAATTCCAGATTGCCGATAGTGCCGCCCCCATCATAAACAAAGAGGGTGGAATTACGGGGGTGGTATTGGTTTTTTCGGATGTTACAGAAAAGTATTCCGCCGAAAAGCAGATCAAGGACAGCGAAGAGCGGTATCGGATGTTGTTGAATAATCTTGAAGCAGGTATTGTAGTTCATGCGCCCGACACTTCTATTGTAATGAATAATCAAAGGGCATCCGAACTATTGGGCTTAAGTAACGATCAGATGAGAGGCAAGGTCGCCATCGATCCTGCATGGAAATTTATACATGAAGATAACACACCACTAACTCTTGATGAATATCCTGTTAACAGGATTGTTAATGGCAGGCAGCCGATAAAAAACCAGGTATTAGGCATTCACCAGCCTGGTAAAAATAATGTAGTTTGGGTAACAGTCAATGGCTTTCCTGTCCTCGATACTAAAGTCGAAATTACCGAGGTAGTAATTAGCTTTATTGATATTACCGAACACAAACAATTCGAACTTTTACTTCAGGAAAAAACAGAAGAAATAGAAGCACAGAACGAAGAATACCAGCAAATAAACGAAGAACTTTTACAAACCAATCAGGAAATTGCTGTGGCCAAAAAAAATGCTGAAATAAATGCAGCGAGGTTGAAAATGGCTATGGAAGTAAGCAAATCAGGGGCATGGGATTGGGACATTCTGGAAAACACTTTTCATTGGTCAGACGAATTTCTACAGTTATTTGGGTTTCCTGAAAATACCATAGCCGGATTTGAAGCCTGGACTAAAGCGCTGCATCCTGACGATGTTGAAAAGGCTTCAGCAAAAATTCAGGAAGCAATTGAAAACCATACTGAGCTATTGAACGACTACAGGATTATCCTTCCCAATAAAGAAATCCGGTGGATTAGAGCAACCGGAAATGCCATCTATCTGAATAACAAACCGGCAAGAATGATTGGCCTGTGCATGGATATTACCCGTCAGAAAACGGCCGAGCAGGAATTACATCATGCCAAAGAGCGAGCAGAAGCCAACGAAGAAAAATACCGTCTATCTGAAATTGACATGCAGGTAGCACAGCAGCTGGCGCATATTGGAAGCTGGCATTGGGATCTTATCACAGGCCTTGTAACATGGTCAAATGAGCTATATAATATCAATGGACATAATCCCGACATCCCTGTCCCCGTTTTTGCGGATATGGCCTCTTTTTATACCGCCGACAGCTGGAAAGCAATCAATGAAGCTGTTGCAAAAACATTTAAAACGGGAGAACCCTACAACCTTGACCTTGAAATGCTAAAACCTGATGGCACGTTGATATTTACAAATACCCGGGGTTGCGCCAATTATAATGAAGCGGGTGAAATGGTCAATTTACATGGTACAGTTCAGGATATCTCCGAGCGTAAAAAAGCGGAAGAGGCATTAATTGCCGCAATGGAACGCGCTCAGGAAAGCGACCGCCTGAAATCAGCTTTCCTGGCCAATATGAGCCACGAAATACGCACCCCGATGAACGGCATCCTGGGTTTTGCCTCACTGTTGAAAGAGCCGGATCTTACCGGCGAGGATCAACAAAAGTATATTCACATTATCGAGAAAAGTGGTGCCCGTATGCTCAAAATCATCAACGACATTGTTGACATTTCGAAAATTGAAGCAGGATTGATGGAAGTTAATCTTAAGGAATCGAACATTAACGATCAGCTCGAATACATCTATAACTTCTTCAAACCAGAAATTGAAGGAAAAGGAATACGCCTTTCCTTTAAAAATTCCCTGCCGGATAAGGAAGCCTTTATTAAAACAGACCGTGAAAAAGTCTACGCCATTCTTACCAACCTCGTCAAAAATGCCATTAAATATACCAATGGAGGTTCAATTGAATTTGGGTATGAGAAAAATGGAGAATACCTTGAGTTTTTTGTAAAAGATACGGGGATTGGAATTGCTGAAAGAAGACAGGAAGTCATATTCGAACGCTTTATTCAGGCTGATATTGAAGACCCGAGAGCACTGCAGGGAGCCGGGCTGGGATTAGCCATATCGAAAGCGTATGTGGAGATGCTGGGAGGTAAAATCAGTGTTAAAAGTGAGGAAGGAATTGGTTCAACATTTTATTTTACCATTCCATATAAAGCAAAAAATCAAGGAAAAAGCGATATTGAACAGGTTGTTTTTGCTGAGGATAGTGATGTTCAAATGAAAAAACTGAAAATTTTGATTGTCGAAGACGATGAAACATCAGATTTCCTGATCTCCTTAATGCTCAAAAATAACAGCCATGAAGTATTTCATGCAAGAACCGGTACTGAAGCCATTGAAGTGTCTAGTAAAAACCCTGACATCGATTTGATTCTGATGGATATCAGGATGCCGAATATAAATGGATATGATGCCACCACCAAAATCCGTCAATTCAACCATGAAGTAATCATCATTGCCCAAACAGCCTATGGACTTTTGGGCGACCAGCAAAAGGCTTTAGATGCAGGATGTAATGAATATCTTTCAAAGCCTATTAAAAAAGATGAATTAATGCGGTTATTGCAAAAGTATTTCCAGCGCTGGTAATCTGAAATATTTGCTGAACTGACGGCTAATCCTTAATGCAACGCACGGAACATCCGTTTGCCTTGCGGTTCACGGATATAATTGCCCCCGCGTTGTCACTGAACATCCCGCAATTCATGGCGCTGAACTCATCTGATAAGGTTGAGGTCCACCACACGCCAAAAGTTCCAATCATCTCCGATTTGCCACTGTACATCCGAAATCCGCCAGGAACTGCTGTAAAGCCTGTGCTGTTTGTAGCGCCGGTATTCGGAGCAAGCCAGTGAGCGGTGCCTGTTTCTTTCAACTTTCCACCGGCCAGACTGTCACCACCCAGGTAGGTGGTTAACGTTTCCCATTCTGTTTGTGTGGCTACATGGTATCCTGCCGGAGCAAGACCCCGGGGGTCGTTCACCGCGAACCAGTTGTACAAGTGACCATACACAAGGATATTGGCTCCATCGTTGTTGTAATCGCACCAGGCGCCTGTTGCGGTAGCTGCCTGTTTGTTCCAGATGGAATCGACGGTAACATTCGGTATGGCATCGCCATTGCGGTATTTGGTGGTTCTCAGGTTTTCAACCAGCCATACCTGGGTGCCAATGGTGACTTTATGGTACACGTTGCCGTCAACGTCAGTTACTGTTGAGGGAACCGGAACAGGATCGGTTTTCTTTTTGCAACCTGTTGTAATCATTAAAATGATTCCCATTAAGAGAAACACGGTCGATAAGAAAGTCTTTTGCTTGTTCATGACTGATGAGTTTTAAGGTTGTTAATATTGATTGTGGCTAAAAAATTTCCATTGTTATATTGATGATATTTCATACATCATTTATTCTCCAGTGAATACCTGAAGGCTGCCTCTGAATGGATCTCGGTTGTGTTGAATACCGGTACAGATACATCCTCCTGTTTAATTAATAATGGAATTTCAGTACAGCCAAGGATGATACCTTCTGCACCCTCTTCTTTTATGAGCCGATCAATGATTTTAATATACCGTGCTTTTGATTCTTTTAGAAAAATTTCATTGCATAACTGATCGAAGATTACCATATTTATGTAATCACGTTCTTCAGGTTCAGGGACCACCACCTTTATCTCAAATTTCTCGTGAATCCGATCTTTATAAAAACTATTTTCCATGGTAAATTTGGTGCCAAGAAGTGCAACAGTTTTGATCCCTTTTTGTTTTATTTTCTGACCTGTTACATCAGCAATGTGGATGACGGGTATTCCCACTTTTTCCTGAATGATTTCGCATGTTGAGTTCATCGTGTTGGATGCGATAACGATGACACCCAGCTAACTCCACCGATGATGCCAATGACTTTCATTTTAGCATTTTCAACGGTGTCTTTACCTGGATTTGAATTGCTTCTGAGTGCATGTACTGCATTAAAAATGATGCCTGCTGTGAAGATTAACGTCAAGAAGTGTAAAAATGATTTTTTTTTCATCAGCTTTGAAAAATTAGAACCTGTTTAATTGCTTAATTTGATGGTATTTCTAAATGTAATCTGTGCCGTAGGCACAATATATGGGTAGAAGTCTTGTTGCTTTTCACCATGCAATGCCTGTGCCACAAACCAAGGAAAAAAATGGATGGATAATTCAGCCGTTTTAATTATCAGAATATGAATGGATAAGCTGAATTTTTTGGATAAATAAAGGATAACCCCCATGATGAGTTGCAGAGGTGCAGGGAGTGATTCATCAAAATAATCGCTTTAAATACGCGAAAACGCGTGCCAATTAATCGGTTTTCTTCTGTGCTTTTTCCAGTGAGGTAATCCGGGCTTCCAGTTCGGGAAGGTTGCGGAAAAGGACTGTCGATCTTCTGAATTTGGATACTTCGAGCGCCGGAATTCCCAGATATGCCTGGCCAGGTTTGGTGAGACTTTTTGAAACACCGGTGGCGCCGCCTAATATGGTTCCATCGGCAATGGTTACGTGCCCGGTCATGGAAACATGTCCTGAAATCATGCAATTCTTCCCCACTTTTGTGGATCCCGCAATCCCTGTTTGTGCTGCAATTACCGTGTTTTCGCCTATTTCCACATTGTGGGCCACGTGTACCATGTTATCGAGTTTAACCCCCTGCCGGATAATGGTTGAACCGAAGGTGGCCCGGTCGATGGTGCAGTTGGCGCCGGTTTCCACATCATCTTCGATGATTACATTTCCGATCTGGGGTACTTTGATGTTTTTACCATCCTGCTGATTGAACCTGAAACCATCGCTTCCAACCACCGTTCCTGCATGCAGGATGCAGTTTTTCCCAATTTTATTGTCGGAATAAATTTTCACTCCTGAAAACAGGATGGTGTTGTCGTCGATGAAGGTGTTGTCGCCAATAAAAACCTGCGGGTGAACCTTCACATTGTTCCCTAGAATTACATTCTCACCTATAACAGCAAATTCACCCACATAGATATTACTCCCCAGTCTGGCTGATTCGGCAATGCAACTGAGTTTTGAAATCCCTTTTTTATCATTTTTTACCTGGTTGTAAATCTCCAGTAACTTTGCGAAAGCAATGTCGGAGCTGTCAACACGGATCAGGGTAGCGCCAACCGGATGCTCGGGGGTAAATGTTTTATTGACAATGACGATGGAGGCTTTGGTACTATAAATATACGGCGTGTATAAAGGATTTGACAGAAATGAAAGCGTTCCCGGTTCCCCTTCTTCAATTTTTGACAACCTGGTTACAATGGTTTCCGGGTCTCCGTCAACAATTCCGTTGAGCAGTCCGGCAATTTGTGCTGCGGTGAATTTCATAGGATCAATGATTTTAGCTGTTAAGGGTGCAAGTTAATGATTTTTTTGACCCGATACTTTGATTGACGAATCAACGGCAAACTTAAAATTCAAATCTCCTATCCTCAATAAACCCGCCTGATTTTTAAGTGGTGCGTGTATGAATCATAATTATTATGTAAGTTTGTCCAGATAAAATACAAATCATGGATTCACTGAAATTAGACTTCAACAAAAGGTACACCTACGCCGACTATCTTACCTGGGCGGACGATGTAAGGCGGGAACTATTCGATGGATTGATAAAGCTGATGACCCCGGCGCCATCATCAAAGCACCAGGAAATCTCATTCAATCTTTCCGGGATTTTTAGGAGTTTTATTTTAAAGAAGAAATGTAAGGGATTTGCTGCTCCTTCCGATGTTCGGTTTCCAAAGAATAAAAAAAGCCTGGATGATAAGCAGGTTTACACTGTTCTTCAACCCGATTTATATATTGTCTGCGATTTATCTAAAATTGATGCTCGTGGTTGTCTGGGCGCACCGGATATGATTATCGAAATTATTTCACCAAAAAATCCCAAACGTGATTTGAAGGATAAATTTGAAATATATCAGGAACATGGCGTTCGCGAATACTGGATCGTAAATCCAAACGACGAAATTGTGAATGTGTTTGTTTTGGATGAAAAAGGGAAATTTCAGCTTGTGGGCATGTATGCCGAAGATGATAAAATTCCGGTGAATATTTTTAATGGCGATTTAAAAGTTGATCTGACAGAAGTGTTCACTTCATAGAAAAATTACGACCTTTCTGCCAGCCACGAATTGGAATGAAAAAAAAGGCCTTCCCTTTTTGGGGAGGGATTTAGGATAGGGTTATATCAATGTGTTCATTGGATTTTCACCATTTTGTTTTTATACAGGCTGCATGAGTCAGCGGAATATACCCTGACAAAATCCTCGGATAGGATTTTATTCAGTTTGATGAAAAACCGGTCCTCAGCCGGATCGCATAGTCCCATGATGAAAACATAATCCAACCGGAGGTAAGGATTTCCCTTCGTCAGTTCGAAATTGACGAATTTTTCAGGGATGGCCGGGTTTCCCAGGTAGTAATTCGGTTTTGATTTCTCATTCCATTTTACCGGAAAGTATCCCGACTCGCATTCGTAATTGTACACCATCACAATGGGCTTGTCGATGGCGAGGTAATCTACGAAATGGCCGGCAAACCACTTGTTCAGGCAATAAATGGGCAGTACAACGCTGTTAGGGGCAATGAAGTCGGCCGCTTTGTTGCAGGATACGGCCAGTTTCCCCATTTCTTTGATACCCCCGGCGTTATACCTGATGAGCATGGTATTGACATAGAGCCCGGTGATGGCTGCGATCAGCCCAAAATACCATGGAATCCGAAAGGTTGACAGCCAAAGGATGGTAAGGAGGAAAAAGACAAATCCGATCCGCAGATTGATATAACTTGCCGTTCCGTAGGCATCAGGGAGCTTAAAATACAGTACAAGCAGGATGGACATTGAGATGAACAGCCACCAGAAGTTTGATCCGGGCAGCTGCTTTTTATTTTCCTCCGGCTTCACGGAGTTTTTCTGAAAGATTTTCAGGAAGGCATTCCTCAAAAATACCAGAACCCCGACTCCCGTAAGAACAACAAACAGGTAAAAGAGAATAATCGTTTTTTTGCCTTCGAGGCCAAGGTTAAGTGAAATAAGGGGACGAATGGTTACCAGGTCGTTGATTAATTCCTTCGGTGTGTGATGGGTGATTTCCCGTATTCCCGGACGGGAGTAAAAGAAATAGACAAAGAGCAAGATGGGTAGGATGGCAGTCAGGGTGACAGCAAGCGCTTTATTCAGAAATTGCCGCAGAATCATTTTCTTTTCATGTTCCCCGGAAAGGATCCCTGCGATGACACCTGTAATAATTTGGAACGAAATTGTCAGCAGCAGGGTTCCGAAAATTACAATGTGAGAGAAATAGGTCAGCGTGACAAGCAACAGGAGGGTGACGATTTTTTTTATTTTCCAGATTTCATGCTCATGTCGCAACCAATAATTGAAGGTGATCAGGTAAAAAAGAATGGCCATGCAGAAATTGAAGAAACCGAAGAAAAAAAACATGGAATGGGTAAACGGAAATATCAGAAAGCTGAACAAGGTGTTTTTTGGAGACACTGTTTGCATGAGTGTCCGGAAGGCAAATGGCGTTCCGATGAGTAAGAGTATAATCATTAATTTTTCGGCCAGAAAAGCCGGCATGACAATCGTAAGCAGGGCGATCAGCAGGTGGGCGGTCCAGTTAGGTACTGGCTCGGGGTTGATCATGAAAAACTGATGGAACAGACTGTTGTTGTGGAATATAAGCTGACTGATGATGTTGGCATTGCTGAGATGTGACGCCCCGTCCATGCTTGGAAAAAACCTGGTTGCGACAAAAGGCAGCATGTTCATGATGGTAATGATCGTAAAGATCAATAATTCAGCACGCGGCCATTTCTTTATTCGTTCCATTAATTTATTATAAGATTTTTTAACCACTTAGGCACTGAGGACACTAAGGAGCACTGAGTTTGAAAAGAAATATGATTTAATTATAAAAGACTTAGTGTTTCTAAGTGATCTTAGTGCCTTAGTGGTTTAAATATTTATATTTCGGTTTGAAACATCAGATAATCGCGAATCAGGGGGATTTCCCGGGAAGGAATACCATTTTTTATCAGGTATTGTGAATCCTCGTCAAATGCTTCCATGAGCTGGTGACGGCCGGGCGTGTTCTGCAACAATGATTGCCGGTACAAATGCAATGCCTCCTGTTGCTGTCCGAGACAAAGTTTTACGTGGCCTGCATTCATCAGGTCGTATGCCGATGGATTGGAGGTAAGGCTCAGAATTTGAGCATATAACTCAACTGCCAGATCGGGTTTTCCCAGTACAAACTGGCAATAGGCGATGGGGCGTAATACTTTCAGGTTATCAGGACTGAAAAACCGCAGTTTTGCATATTGGTGGAGGGCCTGATCGTAATCTTTCAGGTTGAGGTAACATTGCCCGACCTGCATCTGGAGGGATACTTCATCAGGTTGCAAAGCGGCGGCATCTTTGAAGTAGATCAGGGCCTGCTGGTAGTCTTTCAATTTAAGGCAGCACCAGCCAAGTTTTTTAAGGATCCATTGCCTGTCGGCATCATAAAGTTCAGCTTTTTTGTAATACTCAACGGCTTTTTTAAACCGTCCGGTTTTTTGATAGCAGTAGCCGATTTTTTCAAAATACTCATTACTTGGTCCGTTTCGTTCCATGATGCTTTCATATACATCGATGGCATCGTAATAGTGATCGTTGTCAAAGTGAAATGAAGCGAGTTTTTCTGAAAACCCGGCCCGTTCAAAGCAGGTTCTGTAAAAGTACAAGTCGTTTACACGGATCTTTCGCTGGAAAGCATCATCAAATTCATGTTTTGACGGAAAAAGTTTAAAGAAGCGGTAAACATCCTGGATGTATTGAATGAAAACGGAATTATTGAGCAACGACTGATCGAGCAGTTGTTCTTCAGAAGCCATTTCTTTCATTTGGGCAAATTCGGCTTCGAAATTCGTGACGATCATGGTACGTTGCTGATCGGGGATCGACTTGAAATTGATGGCAAAGGAATATTTATCTGAATTGCAGATATAAAAAGCTTTTTCCAGACTTTCGAGGAGACGTGCATTGATATCTTCCTTTTCAGAGAAACTGTTTTTGATTTCAGGATGGTCGCGGTGGAAGGGAACAAACCAATTGCTCATTACATTGAAGAAGTCGAACCGTTTTAACTGCTGGAAAGTACTCATAAACACATCGCCGCCTTCCATCTGCATTTTCGAAAACTTTTCAATTTTCTCGAACAAGCCGGGAACCTCTTCAATCATATCTTTCCATCCCGGGTTTTTCCCTTCAAGTTCTTCATCTTCGGTAATATCGTTCAGCTGGAGTTTGTCTTCAATTTTAGGCATCATCTTTTTCATCTCGGGCAGAACTTCCTCTTCAAATTCGCGGGTGATCTTATCGGTTTCCCTTGCCATGAGCAACTGCATCAGAATCAGTTCAATTTCCGGCGTAATTGTTTCATCGTGGCTGAGTTTTTTTAGTTTTGCCATCAGAGCCGGGTAAAACGCCAGTCTTTGATCATATACCAGTAAACCGAGGATCAGTCCGGTTAGGGCGCGTTGATATACCTGATTTTCATGTGCTTCAACAAATTCAAGCAGCAGAAGGGCTTTATGCTGATCAAAATGATTGAGTAAACTGAGCGTGATGGCGCTGACGACCAGACATTTTTCATGCCATTCGACTTGTTCCGAACGGACGATCTGCTGTACCATCGTGATATGTTCATTGGTGAACCTGCCGGTTAACCAGATAAGTTTAAATATCTGGTCTGATTGCCGGAGGGGCAAAAGTTCTGTTTCTTCGATCAGTTTTGAGACTTCCCGGTGAAAAAACATTTCCTCGATCTTACCGGCTATGATTTGCGGATCGTCACCAAACTCATTCAGCAATACGCTTTTTTCATATCTTTTGGTCGATAGTTCAATGCTGAGGAGTGTTTGTCTGATTTCATCGGCCATGGCAAGCATGGATACACAGAGCCCATCGAGTATTTGCTGCTGCTGTGGATCGTGATATCCGTCGAAAGCGTAGCGGAGCAGTGTTTTGTAATTTTCAGAAAATGTTTCCAGTTGGTAGTAGTAATCGCCTTTGGTGGTGAACCGTGATAATTTCTCCAGTTCATCCAGTGCGTTTTTCAACTGTTGGGTGCAGATCATTTCGCACACCTTCTGATATCGTTGTTCGATTTCTTTGCGGGTCATAACTTTTCTTTGTGAGCCAACACAAAGTTACCAATTAAAATCTTACCCCGGTGGTAAAAATAAGGGCCTGCATGTTGTCGCTGGTATTACTGCCGAAGATCTTACTGCCGGGATATCCGTCGAGATACCGGTAGGCAACGCGGATGTATCCGAATGTAACGGGCTTGTATTCAAAGCTGAGGGCAAATCCATTGGTTCTTTCACCTCGCATGGTGTTTTCATTAACCCCGGTGAGAAAGCCATTGGGATCATTTAATATCTCATATCTCGCGGTTAGGCTGAAAAATTTCGCAAATTTATACTGGGCTTGCAAAAATCCCGAGTACATGTGTGCGATCTTCGTCGTATCAGGAGGCATGGTAGAGTTCGTCTGACTGGCGAAATCGATCTGAGCAACGAGTCCGATCGATTTTATTGGAGAATACGTAATAATGATGTTGTTGTATAAAATGTTATTCTTCAGGTCGGCATCAACCAGGGCCTGGTTTCCAAAGAAGTTATTATAGGTAAACGTAAGATTAGGCTTTGGCGTCCAGTTCAGGAATAAAATGCCTGCCATGTGGGTGTTCTGAGCGTAGGCAAGTGAAAAAGGATTACCGACCATGAATCCTGCGTTCAGTTTTTCAGAAAATTTATAGGAAACCTTGGCACCCAGAACACTTCCGGGTTCAAAATACCCGCCGATCGTCACAAAACTGATTTGGTTCAGGATGCCCCATGCGGATTCATAGCCCACCGGGTTGAAAATATAACCAAAGTCAACCCAAAGGTTTTTGACAACTCTGAACCCGAAATTGGCTTGCCTGATTGTTTTGATCCACTGTGAATTTGCCGATGCCATCAGGTTGGGGGAGTCGCCATATTGAATGGCGAACTTGCCTCTCACGTTTTCATTATCGTAGTAGAATTCCAGCGCTGCCACATTCATTCTGATCTGGTCCTGGATCGGGCAGTTTGCAGAAAACGGTACAATATTGGAAGTGTCGTGCGGCGAGGTGAGTGTCGAATTGTAATAGGCATCGATGTACATGCCGAACGTAAAATGATTCAGTTTCCCAAGAATTTTCGACTTGAGCAGTTCGATTGTGCTGTCGCCAGGTACCGTCTGCGCATTTACAGGGTTTGCGGCACCCGTACCTGCGACAATTGCGAAAAGGATAAGGCTTAAGATGACCGGATGATTTATTTTCATAGTCAAACTAATTTAAGTAACTGGATGTATCAAGGAGTTAAGGTTTGACAATTGCAATTTTTGAATTTATTTCGATATTGTTTGAATTCAGACCAGGCGTCTGGCCATGAAGGTCAAAATCAAGGTTAACCTGGGGCCGGAAGATCAGGCAATGTGTGGATCCTCCAAAATGGAACATCCCCAGTTGGTCGCCTTTGTTAACATGTTGTCCGGCTTTGACGGTGATGTCGCAGGTAGAAACCTCCGCCATGCCAACCGCCATGAAGCACATAAGTCCGATGGCAGGATTGTCAGCTTGAATAAATATCAGAGCCCGGGTTGCTACTTCGGTGATATAGCCCTGTGATTCGTTTGGGCCTGCCGGATCATACCCTTCCGACAAAGTTTCGGAATAGTAGGTGCCGTCTTTCACATAGGCTTTAACAATCCTGCCGCTTACCGGGCTGTGCCAGCGGTGATAGCTCAAGGCGCTTAAAAAGGCCTGGTAAATGGTACCGCCTACGAATTTGTCTGTAAATTCATCGTTGGCTAACATGTGTGAAAGAGAGTAGGGCTGACCCTTGATCCAGAATTTGTCTTCCCGTTTTACATCAAATGCCAGTTTGTATGGCGCAGATTCACATGCGTTCACAATCACCGCATCATTGCCGGGCGAAGCAACCGGGCGCTGACCGTCCCTGAAGGTTCTTGTGAAAAAATCATCCCACGATTTGAAGCCGTGATAGGCCTTGACGGGATCGCATTTGAACATTTCATCAAAATCAGGCATTGCTTTTTTTGCATCATCGCCAAACCAGCCATGATGCTCATCATTGCTCAAAACATAACAGGATTCCGGTGAACCCAGGAACCTGCCCCATTCGTTCAGGATTTTCTTAAACTGGCTATTTACTTTTTCGTTTAAGAAGGCAGCGAACCCGCTCCTGGTTCCCATGGGCCAGTCAAGAATGGCATTGATCGGGAATCCTACCAACCCTGTTTTATTAAACTCGGGAGCGGTGGTCATGATGGCGTTGATCAGGCTAAGCATGTGCTGATAATCTTTTACCTGGGGCGTCCCGATAGGAGTTTTATGGTATTGAGGTTTTTGCGGCAGTTGCTGAAACATTTGATTAAAGTACATGTAAATTTCAGGATCACGCTCAATCAGATTTTTAAAATCCATTAAAACAGGATGTAATGGCCTTGCCATTGAGTCAGCCTCTCTGATGTGTTTTTCCAGCCACTGGTTGAGAATGATCTGATCAGATGGAAGCCATTTGCCAACACGGTATGGTGTTACATCCACTGTTGGCGTCACCTCCTTCCCGGTTTGACAAAAAGAATCCAAAGAGATGGTGAAAAAAATAATGAGAACACTTACAAAACGAAATGTGATTTTTTTTATCATCGTAATATATTTTTACTTTGTTGCAAAATGTTTGAAATTATAGAAAATCCTTGTCTTAAGTTCAGCAGAGAGACGGTTGGAAGTCAATCCCTGGCGTGCCTTTCGATACGCAACAAGGAAAAATCTTTGCCATCTAAATCCAAATCCAGGTTATTGATTCCTATTTTTTCTGCATTGAGCGATTTTCAAAATCCTCAATGGTCTTTGATTTTTGCAAAAGATCCATTACGGCATAAAGATCGAGGTTTATTTCCACCCACCGCCCAAAGCAGTATACAGGTTAACAACCGCCGTTAGTTCATCACTTTGGGCCTGGGAGAGGGCTATTTCTGCCGAAAAGAGCATTTGTTGCGCGGTAATTACGTCAAGATAACTGGCGTAGCCTGCATCATAAAGCTGAGTGGAAAGGTCGAATGCCGTTTGGGCCGCATTAACAGTCGTTTGCTGACTTTGAACTATTTCGCCTAATTTATTGTAGTCAAGAAGGGTGTTGGAAACCTCTTTTAGCCCTGTAATCACAGCGAGTTGGTATGCATAAAGCATCTGCTCCTTCTGAGCCTGGGCTTTTTTAACTCCCTGCCGCAATTTTCCACCGCCAAAAATAGGGGCCACCAGGCTACCCAAAGCGCTGTAAACCAGGTTTGTTGGATTAAACGCAGCGCCAATGCTGCCCGAAATGCCCAGGGAGGGGAGCATCATGGCCCGTGCAACGCCGATATTGGCATTGGCCGCAACGAGGGTTTGCTCTGTCTGGATAATATCGGGCCGGCGCAGGATAAGGCCAGCCGGAATGCCGGGTGTTGCAATGGATGGCGGATTCATCTGATCGAGCATGGCATTGCCGCGGTTGATGGCATGCGGTGGCTCGCCCAGTAAAATGCTGAGGTAGTTTTCGTTTTCCCCGATTTTCATTTCCAGCACAGGCATTTGGGTCATGGCCTGGGCGAGTTGTGCTTCAGCCTGGGCAACAACCAATCCCGAGGCAGTTCCGGCGATCAGTTTATTGCGTACCAATTCCAGCGATTTCTGAAGGATGACAATGTTCTCACGGGTAATCCGTAACTCATTATCGAACTCGAGCAGGTTGAAATAATTTGTAACAATTCCATTGATCAGGGAAATTCTCACTGCCTGCTGATAGGCCACCTGTGCGAAGAGATTCGCGCGGGCCGCTTCTTTCGATCGCCTGAGTTTTCCCCATAAATCTATTTCCCAACTGATCTGTCCCACAGCCGACAGACTGCTGTATTCAGCAATGTTGCCTGCCGGTAATGCCTGCTGTTGCCAACCGCCTGCCACCTGCGCGCCAATGGTGGGCCATTGCTGGCCACGGGCCTGTTTGAAAGCTGCCTGTGCCTCATTGATGCGTGCAAAAGCGATCCGGATATCATAATTGTTTTTCAGGCCAGTTTGAACCAGCCTGTGCAGAACGGTATCTTTAAATAATTTGATCCATTCAATGTCGGCCATACTGTTGGTGTCACCACTTTGGGCGAACCTGTAAAGGCTGTCCATTTTCATTGCCGGACGCACATATTTTGGACCAACCTTGCAACCGGATAAGGCTAACAGCACCGAAACAATAATGAAGAAGACGGGAGGTTTGGAATATCTATGTATCATATAAATTACGAATTACGAATTACGAATTACGAATGAAATCTGCATCGCAAACCCTGATCGCATTGAATACATTGTTTGCATTGTCTGCATTGTCTGCATCTCATCATTTGGTTAGCTTGTCATCTTTCTTTTTAAACTTGTTTTCAATCGTCTGAAAGGCCACATAAAGGGCGGGAACGACCATCACCCCGCATATTGTTGCCATGAGCATGCCGCCGAATACGGATGTTCCGAGTGCATGCCTGCTCGCAGCGCCTGCTCCCGCAGCCGTCATCAGTGGTACAACGCCCAGGATGAAAGCAAAGGAGGTCATCAGGATCGGTCTGAATCTCAGTTTTGCACCTTCAATAGCCGCTTCAATCAGCGGTTGACCTCCATCATATTTCTGCTTGGCAAACTCAACGATGAGGATTGCATTTTTGGCCACAAGTCCAATGAGCATGATCAAACCGATCTGGGCATAGATGTTGTTTTGCAAACCGCGTGCCCATTGCAGTCCAAAGGCGCCGAATACGCCGAAAGGGATGGCCAGCAATACCGGGATCGGCAGTAGCCAGCTTTCATATTTAGCGGCCAGCAGGAAGTAAACAAAAATAAAACAGAGTGTGAAAATATAGGGGGCCTGTCCACCGGAAATGAGCTCTTCACGGGTCATCCCTGAGTATTCATATCCATAACCATACGGCAGGGTTTTGGCAGCAACCTCTTTCACGGCCTCAATTCCAAGTCCGGTAGATGAGCCAGGCGGGATGCCGATGGTGAAGTCAGCCGAACTGTAGAGGTTAAACCGCTTTACGATGTCGGGACCCTGTGCCTCAGATACCTGTACAAGTGTTCCCAGTGGCACCATATTTCCTGAATTACTCCGCACGTAAACTTTGCCAATGTCCTCCTTGTTGGCCCTGTATTTTGCATCGGCCTGGATGATCACACGATACGACTTGCCAAATTTGTTAAAGTCATTCACATAATAGCTGCCGAAGAGGGATTGGAGTGTTTGGTAAATGCTGTTGACCGGCACCTCCATGGTCTTTGCCTTCTCCTTGTCAACGGTAAGTTTGTACTGGGGAATGTCGTTTCTGAAGGGGCTGAAGATGCCCGCCACCTCCTTGCGTTTGGTTAGCTCCTGATAGAATGCTCCAACAACAGCAGCGGTTTTTTCAAGGCCGGCCCCGGTTTTATCTTCAAGCTGCAATTCGAGCCCTCCGGTTTTTCCGAGACCCGAAATGGCCGGGGCATTGAATGCCATACAGATACCTCCGGGTATTCTACTCATCTGGGCCTGCATTTTCTTAATAAGCATTTCCACATGGAGCTCTTTGCTTTCTCTTTCCTTCCAGTCCTTCAGCTTGACAAAGCACATCGCATTGGTTGTACTGACCGAATTATCCAGAATGGAATAACCCGGAATCATTGTATAGGATTCAACCCCGTCAAGTTTGGCAAGCAATGCCTCAACCTGACGTGTCACCTTGTCGGTCTTCTGCAGTGAATAAGCCTTTGGGGTATTTACGTTGATAAAGAAATATCCCTGATCCTCGGAAGGTAAAAATCCTGATGGCAGGAATTTCATTACAACGATGCACAGTACGCCAACGATTGCCAGGAACATCACCGGACGGGCCAGGTGATGTGTGAAGTTCTCAACGATGCGAATATAGCCATTGGTGGTTTTATTGAATCCCTTGTCGAACCAGCGGAAGAATTTTCCTAATAATCCCTTTTTATCCGTTTTCTTTTTAAGCAATATCACACAAAGCGGAGGGGTAAGGGTAAGCGCCAGAACAGCAGAAATCAGGATGGAGGAAATGAGGGTGAGGGCAAACTGCTTGTACATAACGCCAGTTGTGCCGCCAAGGAAAGAAACCGGGATAAACACGGCACACAGAACCATGGTGATGGTCATGATGGCCCCAGTAATTTCATGCATGGTATGTTTGGCTGCTTCGAGAGGCGTTAGCCCTTCCGCATCGATTTTCTCCTGAACGGCCTCCAGTACCACGATGGCATCGTCGACCACAATTCCAATGGCAAGGACCAGCGCAAAAAGGGTAAACATGTTGATGGAAAATCCGAGTAAGCTGAAAGCGGCCAGCGCTCCCACCAGTGAAACAGGTACCGTTATGGCAGGGATCAGTGTGGCACGCCAGTCCTGCAGGAAAAGGAATACCACGATGAATACCAGTATGAAGGCCTCCATTAATGTTTTGAGTACCTCCTCGATGGAGGCTGTAACGAATTCTACAGTATCAAGTCCCTTTTCATACTTGATCCCCTGCGGAAACTCTTTGGCAAGTTTCTCCATGGTTGCATCACACTCGTCCCGCACATTTACGGCATTGGATCCTGGCGACTGGTAAACCGCGATCACCGGGGCTGGTTTGCCGTTAAACCGTCCATATGCATCATAGGTTTTCAGCCCGAGTTCAATCCTGGCAATTTCATTCATTCTTACCACTGATCCATCCTTATTCGCTTTGATAATGATATTGCCAAACTCCTTTTCATCTGCTAAACGACCTTGTACCCGAAGCATGAACGACATTTCCTGATCCGGGGTTGTCGGAGATTTTCCGATCATTCCGGCAGCAGCCTGAACATTCTGGTCCTTGATAGCCGCCTGAACGTCCTGCACCGAAACTGAAAGGCCGGCCATGCGCTGGGGATTAAGCCAGATACGCATCGCGTAATCATCGCCACCGAACAGGTTGACATCCCCAACGCCATTGACACGTTTCAATACATTAACAACGTTAATGTTCAGATAGTTGGAAAGAAATTTAGTGTCATAGGCCGTGTCGGATGAAACCAGTGCATAAAGAAACAGGATACTGGGCGATTTCTTCATGACGATGACGCCTCCCTGCACAACTTCTGCAGGAAGCACATTCATGGCACGCTGGGTGCGGTTTTGCACGTTTACAGTGGCCATGTCAGGGTCGGTACCAACCTCGAAGTAGACAGTGATGTTACATGAACCATCATTCGCGCATTGCGAGGTCATGTACGTCATGTTGTCCACCCCGTTGATCTGCTCTTCCAGTGGCACAGCAACTGTTTTCTGAACATCTTCGGCATTTGCGCCCGGATAGAAGGCTGTAACCTGAATGGTTGGCGGAACCACATCGGGGTACTGTGAGATAGGCAGCACCATCATGCTTAATACACCAACCATAGCGATCAGGATTGCGATAACCGATGAAAGAATGGGACGGGTTATGAAGGATTGAAGCATATTTTTGGAATTACGAATGAGGAATTACGAATGAGGAATTACGAATGAGGAATGACGAATGATTTCAATATGATACCATTTTACCATTTTACCGTTTTACTATTTAATAGTTTGTGGTGCAAGTGGAACAGTGAGTGTATCCGGCACCATTACCGGGTTAATTTTCATGCCTTCCTGGAATTTCTGAAAACCTTCGAGCATAATCCGGTCGCCTTTGTTCAATCCTGCAAGGATTACAAACTTATTTCCAATCCCACGGCCAAGGATCACCGGGGACCTGTTTACCTGGTTGTCCTTATTTACAACAAATACAAAATTTTTACCCTGAACCTGGGTAGTAGCACTCTGGGGAACTACGATACCGTTTTCATTTTCCATCAGCACCAGATTGACATTGGCAAAGTTGCCCGGTTTGATCAACCCGCTGGGGTTTGGGAAAACAGCCCTGAAAGCAATGGTCCCTGTTTGCGGATTGATGGCACGATCGATGAAATCGATTTTTCCAACCTTGTCATATGGCTGGTTGTCAGATAAATTGAGAAACACCTTAAAATAATTCTGACTTTCTTTCATGGTAGCGTTGTGGCTTTCCATGTATCGTACGATCTTCAGATAATCCGTCTCATTCATCTGGAAATCAACGTATATGGGGTCCATGGCTGACACGGTCGACAGCAGGGTGCTTTCTCCCTTTCCAACCAGGTTTCCCGGGCGTACATCGCAGGCGCCAATATAGCCGGTAATAGGGGAGGCCATGGTAGCATAGGAAAGGTTAAGTTTGGCTTGCTGAAGGTTGGATTGTGAACTTGCAACAAGTGCCCGGTCCTGCTGTTCGGTCGTCACCGCTTTGTCGTAGTCGTTCTGGCTGATGGCATTGGTTGACAGCAAAGGCTTAAGCCTTGCCACATCCAGTTTTGCCTTTTCCCATGCGGCGATTTTATTTTCGAGGTCAGCCTGTGCGGAGTTCTCACTATTGATGTATTCGGCCTGCTCAATGGTGAACAATACTTGTCCTTTCTGTACCACAGATCCTTCCTGGAATGTCCAGTTCTGCAGGTACCCGGCAACGCGGGCCCGGATTTCGACGGTGGGAATACCGACTGCCTGTCCAACCATTTGTAAATAAACCGGGACTTTAGTCCCCTTTAATTCCATAACCTTGAATGGAGGGGGGGCATTTTCCTTCTTGTCTTCAGATTTGCATGATGGAACCATGATCCAAACAAGCAGGATCAGCAGCGAGGAAAGCATTTTTCGATTGAGTAAAGCCTGTCTCATAAACCGTTTTTTTTATGTGGTGGTCAATAGAAGTTTTTTGTAAAAATAAAAAAAAATAATTCAGGTATTGTTAAAAATATATCAAAAGGTATTAAGATAATTTGATTGAGCAATCATACCAGTGATGAATTTGGTCACTAATCTGCCGCGACGTGGCGTTACATCATTGCCCACTGAACCCAACTTGCCCAATAATTGTTTTTCGGGATCGAAAAATCCTGATCCACAATGTGCTTTTGATGACAATAGTCAGGATCTTTTTCACTGCGCTCCATAGGAGCGAATTTCTGGTTGCACGATGAGATACGGGTGCATTTCGCGCCGTAGGTGCGATATTATCTGCCGGAGAATTTGAATCAAAATGA
>JBAXFM010000042.1:0-24082 GCA_037139855.1 Bacteroidota bacterium | reverse complement strand
TACAACTTGTTGTTTTTGAAGCTGTAATAGTGGTTGGTTCCATCTACACA
The DNA here is from genome assembly GCA_037139855.1 of Bacteroidota bacterium. Lineage (GTDB taxonomy): Bacteria > Bacteroidota > Bacteroidia > Bacteroidales > FEN-979 > CAIVAT01. Next base: position 24,032 of record JBAXFM010000042.1, on the reverse strand, counting down.
GGCAATCAAACCAATTTCATTGCATCTTTCTGCCAACATAACCGGAAAAGTATCAAAAAACAATTCAAAGAATTTTTCCTTCGTCATTCCGATGCGGATATCATTGATAAATTTGATTTCAGGATCAACGATCTCCCCCTTGACAATATAGGAGGAGACTGTCCTTTCTGAATCATCATCAAGGAATAGGATCAGTTTACTGGATTGGAATTTTAATATCCGGACCTCATGGCCATTTGAATTCCTTTTTTTTGATGCTTTAAAAGTTGTTAACTGACTTTTCTTCAGATCAGTTTCGTTCTCAATTTTCCCAAAAGGAAAATAAACAAATTTTGAGCAAATCACCAGTTCCAGGGTGTCCTTGCTTATTTTTCGGATCGAATTAAACTCAAAATCAGGTTTGGCTGATACGAATACGGAATCAATCAACAGAATATCTGACGTGTCATGTATTACATTGATTGAAGTTTCCTGGCTTTGCGCCAGGAATGTCATGGAAAGAGAAATGAAAATTACGATAATTTTTCGGATCACTCGGTTCAAAATATAAATCTTTTCACTCATTTGGAATCTTCAGGGATCATGAAATCTTCATGAATAACATCAGAACATTTTAAAATTTCAGTCTCATCACAGGTGAGATATCCATGAAAGCTTGTTGCTGAAAACTCATCAGAATAACTGATTGAAGCGAATTTTATGATTTTGATGAACTGTTTCTTTTCTTTATCATAAATCATCACATTTTTGTCTTTCAGGAGATCACAGATAATCTCGCCAAATATCCATGAACAATGAAGGAACGGATCGGTGTTTATCCCTTCCGTATTGAGATCTTTGTTATCTGGATTCAGCCATATATCTGTGAATCTGATTTGATTTTTGTGGACAACCAAATATGTTTTCAGTTCATTCAGGCTTTTTCGTTCATCTGTTTCCTGGTATTGACTATAAAGTTCATTTATTTTTTTCAAGGTTGATTCCCTGTCAAAGAAGAAAATCACCGGTTTATTTTCATACGAAATGTTTGTATCCTTTAAACTGGAAGGAAGAGCGAACGTCTCTATAATACGAATGTCATGTGTTTGACTAAAAGCGCAATTGAATCTAATAAAAACCAGGAGCCAAATAGTAAAAAACACTCTCATCAGTCTGTTTATTTTCCGATGCAATATAAATTTTTATCCCCCCTGATAACAATCTTCCCGTTGGCGAAGGCCGGCGTACACGACGATCCCTCTCCAAGCGGTGACGTGCCAATGACCGAATAAGTCTGATCTGGCTTTAATATATGCATGACGCCCTTTTTGTCGAGAAGATAAATCTTTCCGTCTGCCAGCATCGGCGATGCATAGGTTGGGGTTTCCAACTCCTGTTCCCAGTATTTTGTGCCGTTTTTCGCATCATAGCAAACCGCGGCGCCATAACTGGTTACCAGGAAAAGATATTTTGGTGTGGCCAGTGGACTGGGAATATCCGACAAATAATCAGAATCTTCCCAAAGTAATGTTGGTGCATCTCCGGGTGTAATGGCCGAGAGTTTGGAGAAATCATTCACCGAATAAACCACCCCGTCGGCATAGGCTACACTGGGCCCGACTTCGCCCGAGATGCAGTTCATATGCCACAACTCCTTCCCATCGGCCGGATTGTACGATGCGACCATGGGATCTGCTGCCAGAATTAATTCCATTCGTTTTCCGGTATTGACGAGCACTGGTGATGCCCATGAAATTTTAACACTGCGGCTGGTTTGCCATACCTTCTCCCCGGTTTTCCCCTTCAGCGCCATCACACTACCCGAACCGCGCTGGTCATACTGCACGATCAGCAGGTCGTGATACATGATCAGAGAGGAAGAGTGCCCGTAATGATTTTGGGGCAGCCCGAGATTCTTTGTCCACAACTGGTTGCCTTCAAAGTCGAATGCAATGAGATCACCATTGGCAAAAATTGCATATACCCTCCTGCCATCGGTGGTCATGCCCGGTGCGCAGAAACCGGTTTCCCTGATAACTTTAGGCTCTTGTGCGGGGCTGCCCGGGATTTTTTCAACCGGTTTTTGCCAGAGAATTTTACCTGTATTGAGATCAACACAGTAAACCTCCCGATTTGTTTCGTTGGCCCCGGTCAGGAAAATCCTGTCGTTCCAGATAATGGGTGAATTGAACCCCGGAAGCGGGATCGCGGTTTTCCATTTGATGTTTTTCCCGTTTTTTCCATCCCAACTGGTGGGAATGTTCTTTTGGAAGGCAATGCCATTTCCGCCAGGCCCCCTGAAAGATGGAAAATTTCCGGCAATCTCCTCCGCCGAAGGATAACCATCCATGTTCACTTTCGTTGTACCGGCTACTGTATCGGGCTTCCTTGCAGAATCTGCCAAATTATTTTCCTGCATTCCTGCATTCCTGCCTTCCTGCATTCCTGCATTTTTACTTTCAGCAATTCCTCCGGAAGCGTTGGTTTCAACCTTGATAGCCTCAGTGGCAAGATCAAGGTTTTTTCCCAGTTCACGATGTGTCAGAAAAACAATAAGCAGCGAAACAGCCACGACAAAAATTCCGGTATAGGCTACCCAGGTCCTGCTGATTTGCCGGATATTCCAGAAATCGGTTTTTGCCTCAACGGGTAACCCCGGCATTGATTTTTGAAGGAGTTCTGTCGATTTTACACAGATCACAGCCACAAGCAGACTGAAAAACAGCAGGTAACCTCCCATGCGGACCTGCCATTGATTGGTAAAGAAGGCTTTGCGTGCCAGAAGGTCGATTTCCCGGATATCCTGGCGGAGTTGTTCATCCCCCGGATTGGCGTGCATCCGCTCAATCATGACTTTCATTACCTGGGTGTTCAGCGGATCGGCACGTTTTATCTGGATGAAATTCACCACAATAAGCACACACAGGATCAGCGCAAAAACAATGCAGATGATTGCAGCTTTTTGCAACAAATCAATGGTTCGTGCATCTTTCTCCCTTCCACCGTTGTTGTTGGATTTTATCATGCATGGTATGTTTTATCCTCATTCAGTTTCACCGGGCAGTAATCAACACATCTGGCGCAACTGAAGCAGGTTCCTTTATTAGGAATATAATCTGTGCTGTACTTTACAATCAATTGGAAGGCAAGGGTAATTCCGAATACCAGACCGAGGAAACAGCCCAGGATCCAACTCCCGAGATAAAACCGGTTCAATACCTGGGATGCCTCTGCATATACCTGTGAGACTGGTTTTCCCGATGATTTGTAAGCAACAACTTCAAAAGCCTCTGGCTGGTCGGTTGTGGCTGCAGGCGCCAAAAGGGTCTGTGCAAGTCTGACCTTTCCGTTGAGGCCGGCAAGTGTTTCATGCATCCTGGAGACTGTCCAGCCACCCAATACGGTAAAGAACGGTACCAGAATGCAGATCATGATCAGCTTTCGGACGGTGGCAGACCGGCTTTCCGGATTTTTTTCAGTCACAGGAATGTCGATGGCGTCATACGGACAAGAATCTTCACATAGCCGGCACTGAATGCATGAGGTGGGTGTAATGGTGATATGTTTCCATGAAAACCGACTGATCCAATTGAGTAAAACACCGTATGGGCATAGAAACCGGCAGTAAGGTCTTGCAATAAAAATACCGGAAACGAGGAGGGTCCCGGCAAAAATGAACATTCCAAAAGTTGCATCAAACCTGAATATTCCAACAAAAGGATCGTAACGACAAATAATGAAGTCGGTTCCGGTGGCGGCATACAGCACCGCAAGCCCAAGGTATATATATGGAATCAGCCCTAAAACGGCATTCACACGGGTATCAAGTTTCTGTGGACTGAAAGAAACCAGATCCTGTACGGCGCCGAATGGGCATACACCCGCACAAAACGTGCGGCCAAAAAACAAGGTAAAGATCAAAGGAATGATAAAAAAAGCAAGAGCCATCAGCGGAATGATGTAGGAACTGTCGAAAATGGCCAGGGTAACGTTCTGGATGGCGCCAATGGAACAAATACAGCCTTTGCGGAAAAATCCGAAATAGATCAGTGAAAAAACGGATGCCCAGAAAACAAGGATCCTTGATCGTTTCTTCAGAACAAGCCAGGAAACAATACTCAGCGTGATCAGCAAAACCAGCACATCAATGATCGTCATCATATTTGCATGCGAGGCAGGTTGCAGTGTTTCAGGCTGAACATAGCCGGATTCAAATTCGGGTTTTGGAAAACGCTGCACCCCGTACACATTCAGAAACTGAAAGGTAAGAAGCGTCATTAAAAACAGGAGTGCCAGTCGTTTGCTCATGCGGTGTTTTTTAGCGACTTTTTATTTTAGCGGTGATCTCCTTTTCTTCTGCAACAAGTTTGAGAAGGTATGGCTGGCCCGCCGGTACGCGGCTAAACGCATCTGCCGGACAATTCCGGGCAATGGAACAGTGATTGCAATTAACACAGATGTTGTGTCTTACCTGCAATTGCAGCGATCCGTTGCCAAAGGAACCGCAGCCCTTCACGCATTTTCCGCAACCAATGCAAAGTGGTTCTTCAATGGTATATTCAAAGAATGGATCTTCGATAAATTTTCGTTTGATCGCGTTGGTCGGGCAAAGTTGGTTTTCAGCAGCGGTGGTGAGGGTTTTTGTTTCGGGTTTGAAGTATCCGCCGCATAAATCGCAGTATCCGCACATGGCATACACATGCACACACTTGACCGCCGAGGGAGTTAAAACACAGTTTGTGGCGCAACGTCCGCATTGGATGCATTTTGCCGGGTCAAGTTGCCACACAGTATGACCTGTCATGCTGTTTTTCGCAGCTAACGCAGCCACCCCCCCGAGTCCAATCAGCACGGAGGCCCTTACACCTGTCGAAAGAAACTTTCGCCGGTTGATTTTCGAATTATTTTCCGGCTCTTCCATTTGCTGTTTTCGATTTTGGCGACCTTGCCTTTTCAAGACGATACTGGTCAGCTTCAGGTAATTTGCATCGGTTTGACAATTTGCAATTGCCACAGGTGAAGTTTTGTTCACAATCACCAGCCTCGCTCCATCGATGAATGAAAATCCCGCTCAGGAAGGTAAGGGAGGCAAAAATGGTTCCCCTGGCCAAAGTTTGTATGAAATTCCTTCTGTTTTGCATAACCTGTTTTTCGCAATTAAGCAATCAGCTTTGTTGTTTTTTTAAGGTGAAAACCCTTATCTGCTTTTTTTCCGGGTCAAGCAACAGGATCCGGTCCTTTGAATCCACGGCAATATCTAGACCCCTGGTGCCTTCAATGAATGAATCAGGGCCTGCAACAACCCATTTGAAAACGCCATCCGGCCTGTATACCTTTATCCGTTCGATTCCTTTCTCTGCTGTAACAAATGAACCGTCGGATAGTAAAGCAAAATTAGATGGATTGCAACATCCGCAAAACCCCTCCATGGACATGGTCGATTCTCCCCATGAGGAGATCAGATCTCCCTCCAAATTATATTGTTCCATATGATGCCGACCTGGATTCACGACCCAGAGTTCCCCATGGTGGCCAAGTCCCAGGTCAAAATAAGGGCTTGGAATCACAAACCCGGGAATATTTCTGGCAGGGTCTTTTTCTCCGATCTTTTTAAGTAAACTACCCGAAAGATCAAAATGATAAACCACCTTATTGCCTGCATCGGCGATAAAAATATCTTTGCCGGTTATTGCCAGGGATGTGATGGTCGTATTGATGCCGCAAGATTCCCATGTCTTAAGTTTTTTACCGGTTTTGTCAAAAATTTCGACATGATCCTGCATGCCAAGGTATATCCTGCCTCCTTCATCAACCTGAATGCAATTAGCTGTTCCATCGATGGTGAATTTTATTTCAGGCTTTCCGGTTTGATCAAAAATTTCGACGCCATTTTCTCCGCAAACGTAGATGCGATCAGCATGATCAACGGCAATGCCATGGATTGCCACCAGGCCCGGTTGAAAATTCTTTACCTCTGCATACATGATCAAGGAAGTATCGCCCGCTTTGAGGGAATTCAGATCATATGCATATGGATTCACATTTTCCCTGGGTTTGTTGAAAAACATATCCCAGGCCATGAATAAAATGACTGCCAGCAAAAGAGCCAAAGCTCCAATTATGATGATTCTATGTTTCATGTCATTGTCTCTTAATATCCATGCATACCATTTGTTTTGAATCCCGCATCAACAGGAATCCCCCTGTGATGGCAATGGGTCCCCACGAATCCTGTCCGTCGATGATACGGGATTTGCCCAGAATCGTAAAATGGGTAGATGAAACGCTGGCGATGGTCATCTCCCCGTCATCGTTCAGAATAAAAAACTTGCCATCAGCCACAATGTAAGGTCCTAACCCGAATCGGTCAGTTTTACCGCTGCTCATCACATTTTTTTTACAATCATCGGCTTTATAACAGACGAATTGGTTGCGCAACCCTCCGGCGTCTTTGGGTTGTATACCATATAAATATCCATGGAGAAAAATGGGTGTTTGCTGCTCTGAGGCAAGCCCCTCCTGCGGTTTATACTTTTGCAGCAAGTTAACATCATAAACGCCATTTTTTAATGTTACCTGCAGAAGTGCAGAACCTGCGCCGTATCCGGCAGTAAGAAAAATCTTTCCATCATCCAGTATTACAGGCGATGGCGCCACCACCGATGGCGCAAATTCCGTTGTTTCCCACAATACTTTGCCCCTGTCAGGCCCCGATGCCGCAATTCCGGCAATGCCGCCAATGGCAAAGTAAACATACATTCTCTTCCCAAGAATGGTCATTGGCATAACAGAAGAATGCGACATTTTCCACCCTTTGGGATTGGGCGTTTCCCACACTTTTTTACCTGTATTGCAATCAATGGCAATAAGAAGCGCCTTCCCTCCCGGGGCAATAATGGCTGTGTCGTTGTCCAAAAGCGGGCATTGACCGGTGTACCAGAAAGGGATTTCTGTCCCATAGTCTTTCACAAGGTCAAGCCCCCACAAAAAATCACCATTCATCCGGTTTACACACATTACCTGGCATTTTGGCCCGATGGTCAGTACAAATTTTGAATTTACGGCTGGGACAGTTCTCGACAGCCCATGATTTCGTTTAAGATGAACCTGGTATCCACGCCGCCAGAGTTCAGTTCCCGTGGATAACAAAAAACAGCGGAGTTGATCCGATTTTCCTGCTTCGTCGTAGTCAAGTAAATAAATCTTTCCGTCATAAACCGCTGGAGCGGCATGGCCCTCGCCAAGACTCTTTTTCCAAAGTATCCGTGGCCCGCTTTTATCCCATTTTTCAATCAAAGGGATGGGTTCTTTGCTGACATTGTCAAAATCAGCGCCTCTGAAATTGGTCCACCTGGTTCCGGGATAATCCTTTGATGCCTGGTAAAATTTGAATTCAGATCCGATGATTACTGGTTTTCCTGCGAATGCGGCTCCTTTTTTCCGGTTATCCATCCCTGGCTTTGAAATAGTGAAATTTCTGACCGGATCATATAAAAACCACCATATCAGCAATCCGGTTGCCAGCAGAATGAAGATATAAAGAATATAATTAGCAGGAAACCTCATTCCTTTTTTCTTACATCATAGGCCATCAAAGCAATGCCATGTCTTACATAAAGAACCCCGTCGTGAATGACCGGATGAGAAAAGTGTTCTTTTGTCCCGGCTGGCAACTTGAATGAGCCTGCCTGTGCCAATTTTCCCTGGCCCGGGTTGACCAGTTTGACTTCACCTTTCTGGTTATAATAGTACAACATGCTGTCGGATATAATGATAGAGCCGACACCACATTTCAGGGTATCCGTTACCATTCCTGTGCCGGCATCAAGGCATTTCAGTTGTTTTTTTTCAGATACACACGAATAAAGATTCTTTCCTTGTTTGACAAAGCCTCCCATGTAATTGTCAATGGTTTTATTTCGCCATACCTGCCTGATCTCTTTGCCGTCAGCGGATAATTCAAGTTTTACCGCGCCATTCCCGTCTCCCGCAAAATAGTAAATGAATCCATTATCATACATAACGGTATTGCTGTGTGTGTCGCCGTTTCCGGGCTTTCGCTCTTCTGCCGGGATATTATCCTGAGCATGAACCCAAAGCAGCTCCCCTGTTGTAGCATCGATACCCAACAGCGAATATGCCGTAAATGTAACCAGCACATTGCGGTTGAATAGTCTGATCAGATAGGGTGAATTGTAGCCAGGTATTTCTCCCTTTCCTTTGCACACCCATAGAAGTTTACCGGTGAACCGGTTCATGGCAATCACGTTGGTGTCTTTGCCTCCAGGTACGAGGAAAATCTTGTCGCCATCAATCAGAGATGATTCTGCATGACCGAAAAGCGTAAATCTACCATGAAAATCCCTGATCATATCAATTGACCATTTTTTCACACCGCTGCCAGCCTCAAAGCAGGCAACATCCCCAAGACCCGAACACACGTAAATCAGATCACCCACTACCGTTGGCGCACAACGTGAACCCTGATAGTTTACGACCCATTCCTTCCCATAGGCCGATTTCCAGAGTAATTTGCCCTGGAGGTTAAATGCAAAAAGATACCCGGTTGTGTCAATTTCTCCTGCTACATAAAGCCGGTCGGATGTAACAGTGGGTGAGCCATAGCCATTGCCGATGGCTTCTGTTTTCCAAAGCATCGCAGGTCCATCGGCAGGCCATGATTTTAACAGGTTTTTCCCGGGGTAAAAACCGTCTCTTTCCAAACCACGCCATTGGGCAGTTGTTTGCATATAACCATAAGTGGAAAAAGCAAGGAGGGTTAAAATAAGAAGGAATTGTTTTTTCATAATATTGTTTTTGGATGGTTCCATTGAAGATTCATTTCTTGCTGATATCATAGGCTAGCAGCACAGTACCATGTCTGATGTATAAGATGCCATCATGGATTACAGGATGCGCGAAATGCTCTTTGGTGCCTTCAGTCACCTTAAAGGAACTGATAATCTGTAATTTGCCCTGATCCGGTCTGATCAGGCCCATTACTCCCTGGTCGTTATAACAATAGAGCATGTTATCGGCAAAAATGGTTGAACCACAATTGAACTTTGCCGAATCAGCCACCTCACCGGTTTCAGCATCAATACTTTCAAATCGTCCCGGACGATACCTTGAGCCATAGAGGTACTTCCCTGTTTTAATGGAGCCACCCTGTATATTGCCACCCTTGAAATTCCGCCATACCTCCCTCACCGACCGACCATCAGTGGATAATTCAAGCTTTACAATGCCGTTCCCTCCCCGGTCGTCCCAATAAATATAACCGTTTTCATATATTGGTGTATTGCAATGTATATCACCTGTGCGCTCCATCTTTTGCGACCACAGCAACTCCCCGGTTGCAGCATCAACCCCGATGATATGGTGGATCATCAGGGTAACAATGATTTTTTTCCCCGGCAAACGGATCATTGCCGGTGAACAGTATGCCGCAGAATCTGCCATCCCTTTTGATTTCCAGATAAGTTGTCCGGTAAACCTGTTTAATGCCACTATGTTTGTATCCTTGCCTCCCGGAAAGCAAAACAGACGTTCATCGTCGATCAGCGGGGACTCGGTGTAACCAAACCTGACGTTCACGCCATGCAGATCTTTCAGCATATTGACCGACCACTTTTTTGTTCCATTTACCGCATCAAGACAAATAATTTCACCCATGCTTGAACAATAATAGAGCAGGCCGTCAACAAAAGTCGGAGTTGACCGGGATCCTGGAAAGTTTTTAGTCCATTCTTCTCCGATCTCTTTTTTCCACACAAGATCTCCTTTTTTGGTAAAAGCAAACATATACCCGATGCTGTCGATTTCACCAGGGATGTAAATGCGGTCGGCAGTCACAATAGGAGAAGCAAAGCCATTGCCAATGCTGTCAATTTGCCATAAAAGCCGGGGTCCGTCCGCAGGCCAGTTTGTCAGCAGATTCTTTTCATGGTATATGCCATTGCGTTCGATCCCACGCCATTGGGCAATCGTTTGAACATAACAGGCAATCGTGCTTAGTATCAGCAGGGTTAAGAGCAAGGTTCGTTTCATCATAGGAGATAGATTTTATTTTTTTCTGACATCGAATGCCATGAGTGCATCACCGCGTCTGATATATAGGATTCCGTCTTTAATTTCAGGATGAGACCAACATGCCCCCTTGCCGTTTGAGACTTTAAAACTACTTGTAACTTGAAAATTTTGCGGATTTGGTTTCACCAGACCGACATTGCCGTTCTTTTCATCAAAGAGGTATAGCATTCCATCGCACGATATGATGGAACCTTTTGTTTGCCATTTCTGTTCGTACATGGTCTTTCCGGATTCCCAGCTGATGCAGCACCAGTTGCCACGGCTGTTGTCGATCCAGTTTGATCCGTAAATATACCCGTCGCATAAAACCACACCTCCGTGATGGCAATCAAGGGTCGTATCGGTCCAAACAAGGGTGATGGCAGAAGCATCTTCAGAAAGTTTAAACATGGCGCCAACATGGTTGTATCCACCGGTGACATATAAAAATCCATCCTTGTAGAGTGGGGTAATGGTGTTGGTTTTGGGCGCGCCGGGCCATACTTTTATACTTTTCTCAGGCATGAGCGCTGCATAATCGTATTTCCATCGTATTTTCCCGTTCGCCGGATCCACTCCGATGAGATTGTTGGCCATCAGGGTCACAATAATTTTTTTATCACCAGGCGTGATCATAAGCGGAGATACGTATGCACTCGTATCGTGCAAGCTTTCAGTTTCCCAAACGGTTTCACCTGTCTTTTTGGAAATAGCGACCATAGAGGTCCGGGGGCCGGCCGGGGTATAAATAACCATGTCGTCCGCCAGCAGAAGTGATTCACACACCCCCCAATCTCCGTAAACTGCGCCGAATTTCTTCGCTGCATCATAGCTCCAGTTTGTTTTTCCGTCTTTGGCATTGATACAACTGATGGTGCCGAGGCCACTCAGAACGTAAATGCTTCCATTTTCCAGGGTTGGTGTACAGCGGGTGTCGGGGAATGAACTGTTCCAGGAAGGTCCAAAGGGGACTTGCCAGGCAATTTCTCCTTTCAAGTTAAGGGCAGTCAGGTAATCGGTTGAATCCTTCATCCCGGTTACATAGATCATGTTGCCATCAGAAACGGCAGATGAATATCCTTTCCCAATTCCATTGCATGTCCAGATCAGGGGTGGTCCGGCTGCCGGCCATGCTGTTAAAAAACCTGTTCCGGGATAAACGCCATCCCGGTTTGGGCCCCGCCATTGTGAAATAACCTGTGAAAATGCAGCGTATGATAAAAGAAATACAAAAGATAATGCAAGGATTTTCCGCATATTAATTACTTGTTCCTGAGATTATATACCATCAATGATGTGCCATGACGCACAAAAAGCCGCCCATGCCCGATAACCAGATGTGCCCAATGCTGATCGGCTCCATACGGAACTTTGAATGCGCTGATCTTTTTAAATGAGTTTGCCAGTGGTTCGGCCAGCACGATCTCGCCATTGTCACCATACAAATAAAGCCTGCCATCGGAATAAATGATGTTTCCCCTGCCGGTAATTTTTTCAGCAAACATCTGACTGCCCGTCTTCCAGTCAAGGCAATACCATGCTTTTCCGGAATCATCGGATCCGAATATTTTTTCGTTGACAACAACAAAACCACCCATCCGGTTGTCAATATCTGTGTTTCTCCACATTTCCTGAATTGAGGCGCCATCGGGCGACATCTTTAACATTACGCCACCCTTTCCATATCCCGACACGCAATATAAATACCCATCATGATACAGTGGCGTATTGGCATGGACCGAATATTTATTGGGTTGATCATGACTCCATAAGAGGATGCCTGTTTCGGTATCAATTCCAAGGATCGAATTGGCAGTATGCGTGACCAGAATATGTTTTTTCGCCAACTTGATTACCGCCGGAGACCCGTAAGCGCTGGCCTCACCTTTCCCGCTGCATTTCCAGATCAGTTTCCCTGTGTTGGGATCAAGTGCAATTACATTGGCTTCGGCGCCACCAACGGTGCAAAATAGTTTATTTCCATCAATCAGCAGATTTTCTGTAACGCCCCATTTGATATTGGGACCTTGGTAATCTTTCAGAACATCAATACTCCAGACGAAGTCTCCGTTGTCCGATTTGCGGCAAACCAGCTTCCCGAAACCGCTTAACTGATAAATTTTTCCATTGTGAACAAGCGGTGTACTCCTTACACCTGGCCAGCTTTCAGTCCACTCCTCCCCATAAGGCACTTTCCATAACAATTTTCCCCCCAAATCAAAACAGAAAAGATAACCGATACCTTCAATAATTCCTGCTGTGTAAACCCGATCCTCCGTAACAGCCGCAGAGGAGTGCCCTTCTCCCAATCCCTCAAAATGCCACAACAGGTCAGGACCGGCTTCCGGCCAAATTTTCAGCAAGCCGGTTTCATTGTAAATGCCATCACGCCCGGGGCCACGCCATTGTGCAGTTTCCTGGGAATAAACACTGAGGCATAAAAAATATGCCACACTCAAAATGGGCAGGATTCTTTTCATGGTTATGTTTTATTTGAGTTAAAAACCGATTCTGAAATCAGGAATACTTGGACTGTTATTCCGATATTGTCAATCCAAAGACCAAAAATAAGATTATTTTTTGATCTGTTGATAACTAAATTTTCAACCTAACCCTGAGGATTCAAATGATTTGTATCTTAGTCGCACAAAAGCAAATAATTTCCGATGAAAGATTTCAGAAAATACTTCAGCATACCAACATCACCTGAAGATGTTTATGTTGCGCTGACCAATCCGGTAACACTTCAACTCTGGACAGGCGAACCAGCTGAAATGTCAACAGAGCCAGGATCTGAGTTTTCCTTGTGGGATGGCAGCATCACTGGCCAAAACATCGAATTGGAACCAGGGAAAAAACTGGTTCAGCAGTGGTATTTCGGTGATCAACCCGAAAAATCAATTGTCACAATTCTTTTACATTGCAAGGGAATGGGAACCTCCGTGGAATTAATACACACCAACATTCCCGAAGAAGATTACGAAGATATTGTTGATGGATGGAATAACAGCTACTTTGGCCCGCTCCGTGAGTTTTACACAGAATAAAAAAACAAAACTTCCAGGTTTAAAAAACCTGGAAGTCTGCCATCAAACTTTATCGGAAGATATATAGGGTTAAATGTGATCTTCAAAGTCGGCGGTAACCGGGGTAACCGGCGCCAGATCCTGGATAGATGTAATGCTTTTAATTCCGGTCACATCTTCAAAATCCGCTTCTTTCGGGGTAACCGGCGCCAGGTTGATCAGGTTGATTTCTGTTGTAGGCGCACCGTCGCTAAAATCGGCGACCAGCGGTAAAACCGGAGCTAAACGGGAGTTTTCAAGGATGGATACATTCATTTCCGCAACATCTTCAAATGTCGCTTCGTAAGGGGTTGTGGGGATTAGTTTTGAATTGACCACAGATTCGATTTCATTTGATAAACCTGGCAATTCAGTTAAATTATCGGCTGCAAAAGTTGTGTTGAACTGGAACCCGAGAATAGCAGCAAGTATGTAGAGGGTTTTCATTGTTAACATATTGGTAGTTTTCATTGTTTTAATTTTTAATCTTTTTGTTTTAGTGTCCATGAGACGCAGCGTCAAATTGAATGTTACAATCCATGGTTTAATTAACAATTATTTAACAAACGATTGATAATTAAATAATTATGATGCAAAGATACCAGCTTATCCGGATTCAATAAGAATAAAGTCGATGAAAGGAGGTTTATACCCGACAAACAGCGGTAATTTGTCGTTAAAAACATTAGTTGCTGATATTCAGCACAATGTGATCGTGTTTTGATGGTATTTAGCTGGCATTCAGATACCCTGCCGGGTGTTCGTAAATCCGAAATCCGAAATCCGAAATCCGAAATCTACAGGTTTTCCTGGAAATACTGAACCATTTTCTGATTCAGATGCACGCGGTCTTTCCCGCGAACATTATGTTCATGGCCGGGATAAAGGAAAAAATCGACCTGTTTGCCTTCATCTATGCACTTTTTCAGAAAGGTCAGTGAATTTTGCGGAACAACAGTCCCGTCCTGATCATCATGAATGATAAGTAATTTGCCTTTCAGGTCTTTTACATAATTGAGCAAACAGGCGTTTTTATATCCAACAGGATTAGCATCGGGGGTATCCATGTAACGTTCTCCATACATTACTTCGTAATATTTCCAATCGATGACCGGTCCGCCACAAACAGCTACTTTAAAAGTACCGGGATGTTTCAGAAACATTGATACGGTCATGAAACCACCATAGCTCCATCCATTAATGCCGATGCGTGTTGAATCGACAAACGCCTGTGATTTCAGGTATTTCACACCAATCATCTGATCGCTTACCTCTTTTATTCCGAGGTTGCGGAAAATTGCTTGTTCGAATTCGCGGCCACGGTTTGACGTTCCCCGGTTATCCAGCGTGAAAACGACATAACCCAGGTCTGCCAGATAGTTGAGGAAAAGGCCGGCTCCTCCAAGCCATGTGTTGGTGATTAATTGTGAATGAGGACCTCCGTAAACATAAATAATCACCGGGTATTTCCTGGTTTGGTCAAAGTTTGCAGGCTTGATCAAACGGCAATACAGGTCGGTGTTCTCTTCATTTTTAAGAGTGAAAACAGTTGTTTCTCCAAGGGTATACTCTTTAAGCGGATTGTTGTCTGCCAGCAATGTTTGCAAGGGGTTTCCTGTTGCGTTCAGGAGGTCAATCTGCCTGGCTATTTTTAAACTGCTGTAACTATCAATGATAAACTTGCCATCATCTGAAATTTTGGCGGCATGCGTTCCGGGGAGGGTGGTGACGGGTGCTATGTGACCTGTTTTCAGGTCAGCCGTGTATAACTGGCGATCGAGTGGATTGTCTTTATTGCACAGGAAATATGCTTTTGATCCTGATTTATCCGATTCGATGAACTCGGTAACCTCCCATGGTCCCTGGGTAAGTTGTTTGATCAGATTACCTTCGGTATCATATAAATACAGATGGTTAAACCCGTCCCTCCGGCTTTCCCAGATAAATTTTCCGGGATCTCCGGTCAGAAATTTCGGACCTTGCAAGGGTTCCACGTAGGTTTCATTTTTTTCTTCGAAAAGGGTCTTGATAAACTTACCGGATGCTGCATCATACTTATTTAATTGCATGAAATTCTGATCACGGTTAAGGGTGGCGATGTAAATGAACTTTCCATCCGGACTCCAGGTGATGTTGGTGAGGTATTCAACACGCGAAGCGGGATCAGGAATTCGTGACGAGTCGGTTTGAAGGTAAATAGTCTTCTCACTTTTAACAGCATAAACGCCAACAGATACTTTATGACTGGCCATGCCAGCCATCGGGTATTTGGTTGGGTTCACTGTGGCAATGCGTGGGGTGATGTCAACCAGCGGATAATCAGCCACCATGGTCTCGTCCATGCGGTAGAATGCGAGATTTTTCCCGTCCGGCGACCAAAAGGTTCCTTTCTCAATGCCGAATTCATTGCGATGTACCCTGTTTGATCCATAAACAATACCTGGATTTTTTTCCACAGAAACCGCAGTTTCTTTTCCATCCCTGGCAATATAGAGATTGTTATCCCTTGTATAAGCAACAAGGAGGCCTGCCTTGTCAATATCCGTGTTTTCTGCTTTCTCATTCCATGAATTCTCTACATTGACCGTATTTTTCATGATGTCACAAAGAAACAGCTTATTCCCATTGGCAAAGTAAAATTGATCTGCTGTAAGGAAATTGATTGCCGGAAAACGCTTCAGGGTATCCTGTTTGTTGTATTTCAGGATCTCGTTCATGTCGTGCAGCCTGACGAGCGTGTCCCGGCCTGATTTGGTAACATTTCCCTGGACCAGGCTGTTTTTGGCAATATAAACATACTGGCTTGTTCCCGGCTTCCACTGGAGCTGGCTCAGGTTTGCAGCATTAAGCTTCGGATTCATATACGATGCATCTTCGACGGTAAGCAGCTTTGTTTGAGCGAGCAGAGAGAACGGGAGGATGAGTGCGAAAAGGAGGATGGAATATTTGGACATATAAAATTACGAATTACGAATTACGAATGACGAATGACGAATGACGAATTAGCGTGTTGCTGCAATTTGTGTGATTAATTCAGGATTACTTTCAATTCCGTTGCCAACCACAATCACATCGGCGCCGGCATCGAATGCAGCCTTAGCCAGATCAGGATGGGTTATTCCTCCTCCGATGATTAGTGGAAGTCCGATGGATCCTTTCACTTTGGAAATCATGGTTAATGGAACCGGGTTTTTAGCGCCGCTCCCGGCATCGAGGTAAATCAGTTTCATCCCCAGCATTTCGCCAGCCATGGCTGTACAAACAGCTATATCATTTTTGAGGGCAGGGATGGGGGTTGTATTGCTCATGTAGGTTACAGCTGTCATGCATCCGCTTTCGATGAGCATATACCCGGTTGAAAGAATTTCGAGATTGCTTGCCTTCAGATACGGAGCAGAAATTACATGGCGACCAATGAGCATGTCGGGATTTCTTCCCGAAATCAGCGACAACAGCAGAATACCATCGGCTTTGTTATTCAATTGCATGTTGTTCCCCGGGAATAACACTACCGGAATATCAGAGTTCTCCTTGATAAAGGTAATCATCTGCGACAGGTTGTCCCGGAGCAACAAACTACCCCCAATAAAGAAATAATCTATCCGGGCATTCACGGCAAGCAAAACAACCCTGGATAAGGATGCCGGTGAATATTTATCAGGATCGATGAGAACGGCAAATTGTTTTTTACCTGCCAACGAAGCCTTCAGCAGTGGTTGATATAAGTTCATAAAAGCTGTTTAAAATACTGCCTTGGCAATCTGACGGATGTTCTCTGAAATCCCGACAGAGAAATAGTGAACCACCGGAACACCATATTTGATCAGTTCTTCCGATTGCTTAATGCCCCATTCAATGCCGACTTTAAAGGCCTCCTCGTTGTTTTTGCAATTCATTATTTTTTTGACAAGTTCATCGGGAATGTCAATATTGAAAATCTGAGGAAGAACGTTGATTTCTTTGATGGTGCAGATGGGTTTAAGCCCCGGGATTACCGGCACGGTAATGCCTTCCTTGCGGCAAGCCTCCAAAAAATCAAAATATTTCCGGTTATCATAAAACATCTGGGTGATGATATATTCGGCGCCGGCGTCAACCTTGGCTTTCAGATATTTCATGTCATAGGCAAGGTTGGGCGATTCAATGTGCTTTTCGGGATACCCGGCTACCCCAACACAGAAATCGGTACTGAAAGTGTTTTGCAATTCATCATCCAGGTATTTGCCCCTGTTCATGTCGGTAATCTGGGCTACCAAAGTGTTTGCAAATGCATGTCCGTTTTTTTCAGGAGTGAATGTGCGTTGATTTTTCGGAGCGTCACCACGCAAAGCCAGGATATTGTCGATTCCAAGGTAATGAAAATCGATCAGTGCATACTCGGTTTCTTCTTTGGTAAACCCTCCGCAGATAATGTGTGGAACTACCTCAACATCCGGGTATTTATACTTGATAGCCGCAGAAATGGCAACAGTTCCGGGGCGTTTCCTTACTGTTTTCTTTTCCAGAAGTCCATTCTCATGTTTTTTATAAACTACCTCTTCCTGGTGGTAAGTCACATTGATAAACGATGGCTTATATTCAAGCAAAGGGTCTATTGTACGGTAAATGCTGTTGATATTGTGCCCCCGGAGCGGGGGAAGCAATTCAAAAGAAAAAAGGGTTTTATCCGATTTATTGATCAGGTCTATAACTTTCATTGTTAATAATTCAAATTTGTATTAAGTAATTTTTCCGTTAGTTCAAAACTAAATCTTTTGCGCTTTGCATAATCAATCACCTGGTCTTTGCTGATCCTTCCCAGATTAAAATATTGTGCAAGAGGGTGTGAAAAATAGAATCCACTTACCGAAGCGCCGGGATACATGGCATAATTCTCTGTAAGTTGGATGTCGATTTTTTTATCAGCCTCCAGCAGGTCGAACAGGGTGCGTTTCTCAGAATGTTCAGGGCATGCAGGATAACCCGGTGCAGGGCGGATACCCTGGTACTCTTCGCGAATCATGGCGAACACATCCAGTTGTTCCTCTTTGTCATATTCCCAGAATTCCTTTCTGACGCGATGGTGCATCAGTTCGGCAAAGGCTTCGGCCAGCCTGTCGGCAAGAATCTTGACCAGGATAGAATTATAATCATCCAGTTCCTGTTCGTATCTTGAAACCCACTCTTCAACTCCCAGTCCGGCGGTAACGGCAAATCCACCCATATAATCAATAATACCCGATTCTTTTGGAGCGATGTAATCAGCAAGACAAAGGTTGGGTTGACCAGCTTCCTTCAACTGCTGGTTCCGCAGGAAACGGAAAGTGGTCAAAACGGTCGTACGGGTTTCATCAGCATATACCTCAATGTCATCGCCGATCGAATTGCAAGGATAGAGTCCTATAATTCCACGGGCGATCAGCATTTTTTTGCCGGTAATTTCCTTTAAAAGCCGCTGAGCATCATTAAACAGTTTTGTTGCTTCAGCGCCCTTCACAGGATCAGTGAGAATGGCCGGATATTTTCCATTCATTTTCCAGGCATGGAAAAAGAAAGTCCAGTCGATGTATTTTGCAATTTCTTCCAGGGAATAGTCAAAAAACACCTTTTCCCGTATGAACCGGGGCTTGTAAATTTTAGTCGATTCCCAATCGATTTTCAACTTGTTTTTTCGCGCTTCTGCCAGTGAAATGTATGAGTAATCAGCCTTTTTGTCGTAGGTATTTCGAATTCCTTCGTATTTCTTTTTAATGGCATCCGTAAAATCTTTTTTGGCCTCGGCCGACAGCAAATTTGAAACCACCCCCACTGCTTTGGAAGCATCCTTTACGTGGATGACAGACTGGGAATAGTGGGGTTCAATTTTAACAGCCGTATGAATGTCGGAGGTGGTCGCACCGCCGATCAAAAGGGGGATGGTGAAGTTCAGTCGTTCCATCTCTTTGGCTACATGTACCATTTCTTCAAGGGAAGGTGTAATTAGTCCGCTGAGCCCAACCACATCAACATTGAGTTCTTTGGCCGCAGCCAGTATTTTGTCGGCCGGGATCATAACACCAAGGTCAATCACCTCGTAATTGTTGCATGCCAGTACAACCCCAACAATGTTTTTTCCAATGTCGTGAACATCGCCCTTCACGGTTGCAAGCAGAACCTTACCATTGTTCCTGGGAGAACCTTTCAATTCAGCTTTTTCAGCTTCCAGGCGTGGGGTTAGTCTTGCCACTGCTTTTTTCATCACCCGGGCACTCTTGACCACCTGAGGCAGGAACATTTTTCCGCTGCCAAAAAGGTCGCCTACCTGGTTCATCCCATCCATCAGCGGACCTTCAATGATCTTCAGGGCAATATCATACAATGGCATGGCTTCATCGATGTCCTGGTCGATGAATTCAGCATTTCCCTTGATAAGGGAATACCTGAGTCGTTCTGCCACCGGAAGAGACCGCCATTGGGCTTCGATCTCCTCTTTTTTTCCTGAATCAGTTACCTGATCAGCATAGGCAAGCAATCGTTCGGTGCCATCTTTACGCCGGTTCAGAATTACATCCTCAACCAGTTTCAGGAGCATCTTGGGGATTTCGTCATAAACAGGCAGGGCTCCGGCGTTGACGATTCCCATGTCGAGTCCTGCTTTAATTGCATGATAAAGGAATGCCGAGTGCATGGCTTCGCGAAGCGGGTCGTTGCCCCGGAAAGAAAACGACAGATTGCTGATTCCACCACTCACACGGGCGTAGGGCAGGTTTTCTTTGATCCACCTAACTGCGTTCAGAAACTCAACCGCATAGTTGGAGTGCTCCTCGATGCCGGTGGCCACCGTAAGGATATTGGGATCGAAAATAATATCTTCCGGGGGAAAGTTGAGCTCTTGTGTCAGTATGTTGTATGCACGTGTGGCAATCGTGATGCGGCGGTCGAGCGTTGTAGCCTGACCGTCTTCATCAAATGCCATGATCACCGTGGCAGCTCCGAATTTGCGCAGCAAGACTGCATGTTCCCTGAATGCATCCTCGCCCTCTTTCAGACTGATCGAATTGACGATTGGTTTTCCCTGGATACACTTGAGCCCGGCATGAATCACCGAAAATTTTGAGGAATCGATCATGATGGGAACCCTCGCCACATCCGGGTCGGACGCCACCATGTTCAGAAAATTAACCATGGCCTTTTCCGCATCGAGCATGGCTTCATCCATACTGATGTCGATCACCTGGGCCCCGCTTTCTACCTGTTGACGGGCGACCGAAAGCGCCTCTTCGTACTTTTCCTCTTTGATAAGGCGCGCAAATTTCCTGGAGCCACTAACGTTTGTACGCTCGCCGATATTGATGAAGTTGCTGCCTTTGAAAATTGTGAGCGGTTCAAGTCCGCTAAGCCTCAGTTCATGTGCCCGTTCCGGGACCTGTCGAACGAAGGCATCTTTCGCCAGCTTCACAAATCCCCTGATGTGTTCGGGATTTGTGCCGCAGCAACCCCCAACCATGTTAACAAACCGGTTGTCAAGAAAATCTTTGATATATCCGGCCATTTCAACAGGCGATTGGTCGTATTCCCCGAATTGGTTTGGCAATCCGGCGTTGGGATAAGCGATGATGGGGAATGGCGCTTTGGCTGATAATTCCTCAATATAGGGTCTCAATTCCGCTGCACCGAGTGAACAATTTAACCCAACAGCAAAAAGGTCGAAATGGATGATTGAATAAAGAAAAGCTTCAAGTGTCTGTCCTGACAGGGTGCGGCCACTGTTGTCGGATATCGTTACACTGGCGATAACCGGAACGCTGGATTCGGATTTCAGGTTTTTACGATCATTTATTTCGTCGAAAACAGCAATCAGTGCGGCTTTGGCATTGAGTGTGTCAAAAATGGTTTCAACCATCAGGATGTCAGCGCCACCATCGAGTAGCCCCCTGGCCTGTTCCCGATAAGCATGATAGAGGTCATCGAAACTAACAGCACGATAAGCAGGGTTTTGCACATCAGGCGACATGGATGCTGTTTTGCTTGTTGGCCCGATAGATCCTGCAACCCAGCGCGGCTTGTCTGACGGAAGTCTGGTAAATCCTGAAATGGCCTCTCTGGCAAGTTTTGCAGCGGCCAGATTTATTTCATATGCCAGGTCTTCAAGGTGATAATCGGCCAATGAAATACGGTTGGCATTGAACGTATCGGTTTCGATAATGTCGGCTCCTGCTTCCAGATACGCTTCGTGAATTTCACGGATTACATAAGGTTTTGTGAGAACCAGCAGATCGTTGTTGCCCTTCAGGTTGTAAGCAAAGTCTTTGAACCGTTCTCCACGGAAGTCGGATTCCTCCAATTTATACCGCTGAACCATCGTTCCCATGGCTCCATCCAGAACCAGCACCCGGGATTTTATCGCATTATATATATTGTTCATCATTCTATTCATTATCTACAGCATTTTTGCATTTCTGCATTTCTGCATAGTAAAATTAAAAAGCCACCACCAGCATATAGTCATCTATTTTCTGATAAAAAAGCGAATATTCATGCTGATCCTGATTAATTGTGATGGAGGCATTGCATCTGAAATTCGTATTGCAAAGGTAATCAAATGGATGAATATAGATGTCATTTCTAAAATCAACGCCCGGCTTACCCTGTAGTTTGTAGAGCGCCTCTTTGCCACCCCAAAACACATATAATTGTTCGAGACGGCTTTCCGGAGTGAGGGTTTCCAGCTCTCGTTTCTGGAGAAACCGATCTTTAACTTTTTCCACACGGTCCTTCATTTTCTCAATATCGATCCCAACCGCAGCTTTTTTACTAAAAACTGCTGCGGCAAAATCTCCCGCATGAGATACCGATATATGGTGACTTCCTGAATCGAGAAATGGTTTCCCATTGGCGTCGTATGACATATTGGTTGTCAGGGGAGCCAGTAAATGTTTTAAAAGCGCGCGGTAGGCTAGCCATTGTTTTTTGCGCAATTCGTGTCGGAATGTTTCGTATAAAATTGTTTCTGAACTGCTTAAATTAATATTGGCAAGTAATTCTTCCGCAGTTTCGGTGATAATCCATATTCCTGCACGAATTTCATCGGAAGGGTTGATTTCCCGTAAAAAGGGCATATGAAGAGGTTAAATATTTATAATTCACTGGCAAAAATACGACTTTATGCCATGCTGATATTGGTTTTTTGTGTACTTTTGCCGCCCAATCACGGGAAAGATTCCGTCAGGGGGATCGATCATATTATAAATCTGAACTTAACACTTCAAAACAAACCTCCAACAACATGGAAAATCTTGCAATGTCAACCAATATGAAATATAAAGTAGCTGATATGTCTTTGGCCGAATGGGGCAGAAAAGAAATTGAAATTGCGGAAAAAGAGATGCCGGGACTGATGGCAATCCGTAAAAAATATTCTGACGAAAAACCCTTAAAAGGAGCGCGGATCAGCGGATCACTTCATATGACCATCCAAACGGCGGTACTTATTGAAACCCTCATTGAGCTCGGCGCCGATGTTCGTTGGGCCAGTTGCAACATTTTTTCAACGCAGGATCATGCAGCAGCAGCAATTGCAGCAAGGGGAATTCCTGTTTTTGCATGGAAAGGAGAATCGCTCGAGGAATACTGGTGGTGTACAAATATGGCGCTTTGTTTCCCTGATGGGAATGGGCCTAACCTCATCGTTGATGATGGTGGCGATGCTACCATGATGATTCACAAAGGGTTTGAAATTGAGAAGAATCCCGAATTGCTGAAAGGCGTTGCTGAAAATGCTGATGAAAAAGCGTTTATGAAACAACTTCAGGACATTTACATTGAAGACAAGACCCGCTGGGCCCGCACGGTATCTGAGTGGAAGGGGGTTTCGGAGGAAACAACCACCGGAGTTCACCGTCTTTACCAAATGAAAGAAAAAGGAGCTTTGCTCGTTCCCGCAGTCAATGTGAATGATTCAGTGACCAAATCGAAATTCGACAATCTATATGGTTGCCGTGAATCACTGGCCGATGGCATCAAACGTGCCACCGATGTGATGATTGCCGGTAAAGTTGTAGTTGTATTGGGTTACGGCGATGTTGGAAAAGGATGTGCTCATTCCATGCGTTCCTATGGAGCCCGCGTAATTGTAACAGAAATTGATCCCATTTGTGCCCTGCAGGCTGCCATGGAGGGATTTGAAGTAAGTATCCTTGAAGATGCCCTTCACGAAGGCAATATATATGTAACCACTACCGGGAATAAGGATGTCATTACCGCTAACCATCTGGCCGGTATGAAGGATCAATCCATCGTATGCAACATTGGTCATTTTGACAATGAGATTCAGGTCGAACAACTTACCAACTGGCCTGGAATTAAAATGATCAACATCAAACCACAGGTTGACAAATATGTATACCCCGACGGGAAATGCATCTATCTGCTCGCTGAAGGCCGCCTGGTGAATCTGGGATGTGCAACAGGCCACCCCTCGTTTGTCATGTCGAATTCCTTCACCAATCAAACACTTGCCCAGCTTGATCTTTGGCAACATGATTATGAAGTTGATGTTTATCGGTTACCCAAAAGGCTTGATGAAGAAGTTGCCAGGCTGCACCTCGAACAAATTGGGGTCAAGTTGACGAAACTAACACAGGAACAGGCTGATTATCTGAATGTTAATTTGGATGGACCTTATAAGCCGGAACATTACAGGTACTAATTACTAATTACTAATTACGAATTACGAATTACGAATTACTAAATCAAGCCTGATAGCGTTTTTGTAAAGTTACCGGTAATCCAAAGCTGATTCCTGCTATTGTATCACACAAAATGCTGGAAAGTCCGATTAAGTTCCCCCGAACCATCAAACGATGATCGAACCAGGCTATTACAGAGCTAATACAGAGCATTTACAGCGTATATCCGGAGCATATGCCGACCTTATAGGAAGCATATAGGAAGCATATA
>JBAXFM010000041.1:0-24213 GCA_037139855.1 Bacteroidota bacterium | reverse complement strand
GTTTTAATAGAATGATTCTCCGCACAACATGTTTTTCTTAATTTTGAACCACCTGAAAATAGCCAATGAAAATTGTTTTAAAATTTCTTTTACAAATCATCCGAAATGACTCATTGCTGTATTTTCCGGTATTGTTTTTATTTCCGCAGATTGTTCTTTCACAGGACAAACAGGATTCGGTTCTAAAAACCGTCAAGGATGTTGTGTATATTGCAAGGATGGATACGGTTATCAGTGTCAGACTGAACCTGAACAATGAACATGAAAGGTTTATCCTGCAAGGGTCAGATTTTAAATACGATATTCGTCCGAACATATATTTCAGCAACAGGCTTTCCGTCAATTACAGGATTATTTCCCTTGGATTTGGCTTCACCCTGAGGTTTATCCCCGGCAATAATGGCAACGAATTGCAGGGAAAGACAAAAGCTTTTTTTCTAAGACTGAATATCAACACCAGTCATTGGTTGCAGGAATTGCAGTTTGGAAGAATCAAAGGATTTTATCTTTACAATACCGGCGATTATATCATGGACTGGAACAAGGGAACAGACCCCTATATCCAGTTTCCCGAGCTTAAGGTTATTGCGGTGAGGGGTGCAACTTCCTATAAAGTAAGCCGGAAGTTTTCAGTTAAAGCGCTCAACACCCAGACAGAGATTCAATTGAAGAGTTGCGGCAGTTTAATTCCTTCCTGTTCTTACAGCTATTACCTTATCGACAATAAAAGCAGCGATACAAGTCAAACCTCCAGCCAAAAGTCAAACACCTACGAGTTTGTTGTCAACCTTGGTTATTATTTCACTTTTGTGATCAGCAAACGATTTTATATATCGCTGGGTGCTTCACCCGGTTGCGGTGCCAGTTATACCCACCTGGTTACGAGATTTCCGCAAGAAAACAATTATACCGATTACTTCTCTCCGGTGTTCCGTTTACAGGAGCGGGCAGGGGTTGGCTATAATTCCCGGAAGTTTTTCGCCGGAGCCGACATCTCCATGGTTCAGTCAACCCGCGATGACCATGAGTCATCTGTGCAGCAGAATGCGACACGAAGCTATTTCCAGGTTTTTATCGGATACAGGTTTACAGCTCCACGATTTGTTAAAAAAAACACTATGCTGATTGAAGAAAAACTTCCCCTGAAGAATACAAAGTAAATGGTGGCTGGTGGCGATTACCCGGGCTGGTCTTCGATTGTATAGATTCTTTGAGGAAACCGGATACCCTTGTTGAAAAAGGCACCATGAATTGCAGCTAAAAGCTGGCTTTTGGTACTTGAACTGTTTGAAAGGTCTTTCACCAGTATTTTTATGGTAAAAACCATCCCGGTATCATTAATGTCGGAGAAGAGAATCAGGCTCCGGTCTTTGATAACGTTTGGAATCAAACCCAGGCATTGGTCAATAATCTCCATTACCTGTGCAGGATTCGCTTCAATGGTGGTTTGCACTTTCAATTCCACCAGCCGTTGCTTGTTGCTGATGGTCCAGTTTTTCAGGTTCGCCGACAACAGGGTGTTATTGGGTATCAGGATGTCAGCGCCTTCAGAATTGGAAACCATGGTTGCACGCAGGCTGATCTCTTTTACCTTGCAGGTTTCATTATTAAAATCCAGTACATCTCCAACGACGAACGGACGTTCAAAGGCGATGATCAGCCCCGAAATCAGGTTGCTAACCAAATTCTGTAAACCAAAGCCGATACCAACGCCCATAGCGCCCAGGAATATGGCAAAGTTTGTCAGGGCAAGTCCCGATGCAAGAATGCCCACCACAAAACCCGTACACAGAATCAGCAGACGTAACAACAACAGATAACTGCCCAGCCCGCTTCTTTGTTTGACTGTTTGCTCATGCTGAGGCAGAAAGGTATTCCTGATCAGAGAGGCAAGGATAAAAGCCAGGTAAACCGACACAAAGAAGAGAAAAATGCTCATGAAAGTAAACGTGGTAGTCCCGATCGATCTGGGCGTTGTCATGAACTGATCGATCCCCGAATTGACAAGGTCGAAGATATTCATGTTATACAGGTAAGCAACAATGTTGAAAATGAACGCAAAGAAGATCAGCAGGGGTTTGGTGTTGTCGCATACATACCGCGAGTCTATTTTCACACGTGTTACACTTTTGTTGAAAAAATGGGCGATGATCTCAATATAGTCGAGCAACGTGAAAATAGCTATTCGTAATATCATACTAATAATTAGTAAATTATAACCAGACAGGATGATCGATCTTCCAAGGGTGTAATATCCCAGGATAACAAAGAGCCACCCGGTGACCAGGTGAACAGCCAGGAAGATGATCATTACGCGCGTTGTCTTCGTGTAGGCAAGCTGGTAGGACGGCATTTGTTTATAGATCATGTAAAGCGGAATGAGCAGCAGGATGGATGAGGTATAAATCAGGCGGCCAATAAATGTGGGAGTTACAAAAAAGTTGATCAGGTAGAGAACCAGGAATGATGTGATGACGACTGTTAAAAGTAATTTGTTTATCCGCGGATACTGCTTGAGGGTCAGCATGGTCACTGTGAAAGTGAGACCTACCAGGAGAAACTCCATAAAAGCGTGAGGCGGATGAATGAAAACAAAAGGGGCCACTGCCATACCCATTACCACCGAGGCCGATTTTGGAAATTCTGCCAGAAAGGTCAACCTCGTGCCATCCAGTATCTTTTTCTTTCTTTTTTCATCGTTGAAAATTTTGATCGGGACCAGGCAAAGGAGTACGATCAACCCCCTGAAGATGACAATCCGCCATAGCGAAAGTTCCCCGTAATACTTCAGCGATTCGAGTGTTTGCATAAAACTTGCCGAAAGAACATTCCAGATGCTGAAAGGATAGGCAGCCGGTGAGGATGCCCAGACCGGGGGCAATTCCCGGGTAATTAATTCTGTTTCCTTATTTTTCAGTAGTTTCAGAAGATCGGTGTGGAATAGGTATATCTCTGTTTTGATGCCGATAATTTTATTTTCGATGGCTGTGTTTCGTTTCAGGGTTTGCAGGATGACCGTTTCACCTGTTCGCTGCCAGGTGGATAAACGGGTGATACCTTCAGCATAGGTGACCAGGAATGCGGAGTCGGCCTTTTCATCAAACTGTTTGATTTCATTTTTAATCCGCAGGATTTCTTTCGCTTTTTCCACACCCAGTTCATTTTCATGGTGGATTTTTTGCTGCCATTGGGTGATCTCTTCCAGGATGTGCGCGACCCTCATTTGCATGTTATCCACCGTCCGGATATTCAGGGAGCCGGATTTGCCGTAAAAATTCTTTTTCATGATGGCAATGGTTACGAGATGCTCCCTGAAATTATCAAAAAGCCTGGTCGTATCGAAACTATGCCCTGTTTGAAAAAGGTATAAACTGTTCAGGTGATCATAGCATTCACTCATCCAGATGGCAGGATTGTCAAGGTAAAGCGGAAGCTTATCCTTCACAATTCTCACTTTTGAAGTGCCGGTGGTATCCTGACCATGCAACTTTATCACGCAGATCATGATACAAAGGATCATTGTAAGCAATTTTCTGACATTTTCGGACATGGGGTTCAGGATTAATGAAAGACCCCATAAAATTAAAAACTTTATTGAAATATTGATAAAAACAATGGGCTGGCTGAAACTTTATCGTTTAGCCAGCCCATTGTCAGCTTTCCATTTTCAATGGAAGGAATCAGAAACCGGTAACCAGGATTGGATCAGGATCCTGGTTATTTATTTACGATAACCTTTACAGAGGAGATTTCATTTCCTTTTTGGACCCGGCAGAAATAGATGCCATTGGGGAGCAGGTTCCCGCCATCACAGGTTCCATTCCAGGCGAACGCCTGGTTACCTGCATACAACTGTCCGTCAAATAGGGTTTTTACAACTTTTCCGAATACATCCAGAATCTGAATGTTAACCAGCCTGGTGTCAAACAGTGAAAAGGTGATGCGTGAATTGTCCGTTACCGGATTTGGGTATATTCGCACCGGGTTATTATTGCCTTTTTCATTCAGGCCAACCATTGTAAACGGGAACTTCATACAGTTAATGATTTCCTTTGTAGCCGGATCCTGTATCCAGGCTGAAAATTCAAGATTATTCAACGACCACGAGGATCCCGGAGTAAATATCTGGCTAACAACTACCTGCGAGTTGTTTACCAGGTCAATGGCTGTTCCGCCCTGGTCTGGCAGCATGGCCCGTTCCACATAATCAAGTTCCGACATACCCTGCCATGCTTCCTGAATATTCGATTCGGTTACCGCAATAAATAGTTTAAGGTTCTGATTGAGCATGGGTCCCAGCTTTACTGCTTTTACATTCACATTGTATGACGCACCATTGGGCATTACACCGATTTCAAGGAGTACAGGCGTTTTGACATTCATTTGGGCATCGTAGAGTGGCAAATAGAAAGGATACATGCTAACAGTATGATCCCCTCCCACATAACTGGAGGTGCCATCAAAAACGGCAGTAGGGAATCCGGTAATGCCATAATAGCTGATGCGGTCGGTGCTGGCCGGATTTTCATAGCTGTCGCCGCTATGATACTCGATAGCGGTAATATCCTTGCCGTTGACAAGCAGGTCCTCAATACCCTTGGCGGAGCCGGGACAAAACTGGCACCATGTTCCGGTTCCGGTTTCAACCAGGACGTTTGATTTTACATTGGTGTATGTATTTATCAGTTTCCCTGTGGTATCATTTGACGAATCCATGTCGCCTGTAAGTTGAGTAATGATCTCAACTTTGCATAAATTGTTTGGCGTTGCCAGAATATACGGATCAAAGGTTACGGATTGTATGGCTCCGGGAGCAACGTTTGCAACGTTTTTAGTATTGCTGAACAGTTGTGTGCCGGTAAAGTCTGAAATCCTGCACAACACACTAAAAGACTCTGGGTTCAATCCTGCATTTTGAACTTCTCCGGTTGTTGAATAGGAAAACCCGGGGGTAAAACTTGCATCGCCGGATATGCTTTTAGCTTTCACATCATGGGCCAGCGGACTTGATAACAGGATATTATCAAAGTTCCAGTTATTCAGGTCATAGGAATCGCCATCAAAATACAGGCAAAATTGAAAATCGGCCGAACCTACATCCCCGTTGAAAATATATAACTCTTTATCCTCAGCTGGTAATTCGCCGGTTACCGTTTCCTGCCAGGCAACATTCCAGGCTCCGCCTGCATGACGGGTTGCCACGCCGATGGTTAATGAATTGGAATACCAGCTCAGGTAGTTTTTAAATTTCAGAACCAGCCCGGTTTTTCCGGTGGTGTTAACCGATGGAGATACGAACCTCGATATTCCTACGAATGAAGGAGTAAAATTGAATTTGGCTTCGGGAGCAACACCGGCAGCAAAATTGGTATATGGAGAACTCCAGCATTCAGGGTGTGCATCGATCGTCCAGCCTCCGTAAGGCAGCCACACCCCTTTTTCGAAATTTTCATACAGCAGGTCCTGTGATTTAAGCGTATGCATCATCGTTGATAATGTATCATTGTCAGGGTTCTGATCCCCGGAAAGCATGGTGGTTAACCGTACTGTATAATTATTTGAAGGAGTGGTCAGCGTGAATGGATCAAAGGTAACTGTTTGCTCAGCACTTATCTGCAATCCCGTAATATTCTTGGTGTTGGAATATACAACCACATTTGCAGGGTCAATGACTACACATTTTACCGGGAAGGATTCCGTGTTTGCACCCACATTCTTGACAATTGCTGTGCAGATAAATGGCTCATTCAGCGAGAAAAATGATTTAATTGGCAAAGAGGCTGCTTTTACATCATGATCCTTGACAAATGAGAGCACTACATCGTCTATATCCCACGCGTTCAAATTATCAGTATTCCCGTCAAAGTAAAAGCAGAATTCGAAATTATTCTGACCCACATTTGCATTCTGGATGATAATGGATTTTGTTTCGGAAGTTACATCCCCGGATACCATTAATTCCCAGGCACTGGACCAGGCGCCCGTCCCAACCCTGGTCGCCACTCCGATTTTAAATGTGGCCTGGTACCAGTCAACGGTTTGTTTAAACTCAAGGTTTAATTTTAAAGCGCCTGTTGTATTCACCGGTATCGAAACCAATCGCCAAACCTCGGTTGCAGCCGGTGACCAATAGAATTCTGCCTCAGGGGCCAGTCCACCTGCATTGTTGGTCGTTTTTGCCACCCAATGGTTTCCGGTTCCCTCGGTGGTCCAACCGGCTGGTGGAAAACCCGGTCCGTTAAAGTGTTCATTGATCAGGGTCTGAGCTGTTGAAATAAAGGTCAGTCCCATAAAACAAAAGAGTAAAAACAGGTTTCTCATAATTTTTGGTTTAGTTTTTTTTGGTTAATGATTAAAACGGTCCAAAAATAGAGTTTCCAACATTCAAAAATTTTTTAACCAAGCATACAAAAAGTATACAAATACGATTTTTCCCAATAATTCAATTATACAAATAGTTTTATTACATTTGAGAAACCATTTTCAGGGGATACCGGGTCAAAGTATAACTTCAACAATGTCTTGATACCATGTTTAAACAAAATTTTGTAATTCGTTTTTATGTCATGGTTTTTACGATATTGTTAATAAACAATACAATAAATGGTCAGAATAAAGCAGACAGCCTTCGTCTTGCAATTACTGGAAGTAGTAAAGATCTGAATCGGCAAGCTGTTTTGTATGCAGCATTATCGGAAGCCTTGTCGAAAGTTAATTTCGATTCGTCACTGTTCTATGCCAAAAAAGGGTTACAATTGTCAGAGAAGGCAGGTTACATTGAAGGAATTATAAAAAACTGTTTGCAACTGGGTAATCTCACTACCCGGAGAGACAGTCTTGACCTGGCTCAAAAATTCTATGAACGGGCCGTCGTGCTGATCAATGATAAAACCGACTCAATTGATCTGATGGCAATCTGGAACGGGCTGGCCTATGTGTATGATCTCCGGAGTGATTTTTCTCGGGCACTGGATGGATACATGAAAGGATTGGAGATTGCGGAAAGAACAAACAATGATCTCGGGAAATCATACTTTTACAATAATATTGCTGTCATTTACGACCGGACCGGAAGCTTCAGGAAAGGGTTGGGTTATTATAAAAGGGCTCTTTTATTGTTTGAGCGCAGGCATGATTCAGTTTATTATGCCAACGCACTCATCAACATAGGGCTGGCCTATAAAAACCTGGAAATGATTGACAGCGCCAATTATTTTTTCATTAGATCCCTTCCGATTCAGCAACGTTTAAGAAATTATTATGGAATCACCAATTTGTATAACAACCTTGGGGAACTCAAATTTGAAGCGAAAGAGTACGATAAAGCCTTGCATTATTTTTTGCTTTCTCAGCAAATGATTTCTAATCTGGATAGCCTGTTCTGGGGTTCCAGGTTGTACCTGAATGTACAAGTGGCCTATGATTTGGGCAGGACCTTTCAGGAGATGAAGGAATATGGGAAAGCAATGAATTACTTCCAGGAAGTCAAAAGGAACTCGGGACAAGCGTCATTTCTTTCTTTTGAAACAGATGCCATCAAAGGAATCAGTGAGATTTTTGAGAAAACAGGCAAATCAGACAGCGCTTTGAAGTATGCCAGACTCCACATGGTCTATAGTGACAGTCTGAAAAAAACAGAAGACAATGAACGGATGGCGGTTATTGAATTTGAATATAACTATAAGAAAGAAAAGGAGAGGGAGGCCTTTGCACAGGCGAAGCAGGAGGTGTTGGAAAAGCGTAAAGAGATGAGATTGATGCTGTTGATAGGCGGCATTCTTACAATTTCAATTATCCTGCTGTTACTTTTTTTGTTGCAGCGAAGCAAAATCAGACGGATGAACCTGCTTAAATCCAACCTGCAACTTGAAAAGTCAAACCTGATGAAAGATTTAAGTTTGAAAAACAGGGAATTGGCCTCAAAAGTAATGTCATTAATCGAAAAAAACGAACTGCTGGCAGAAATGTCGGAGAGACTGAAAAAAATTATTCCTGCCACAGATGATTCAAATTCTGAATTGCTCCGTTCTGTGGTTCATGATCTTCAGCACCAGCATTCGGAAGGATTCTGGGAGGAGTTCAATGTGCATTTTAAAGAAATCAACCCTGATTTTTATACTCGTCTCAGCAAAGAATTCTCCGATTTGAGTCCCAATGAAATGAAACTGTGTGCTTTTTTAAAGCTGAATCTTTCAACCAAAGAAATCTCGATGATTACACGAAAGAATGAACACAGCATTAAAATTGCGCGTTACAGGCTGCGGCAAAAATTTGGCATCAGCCGGGAGGAGAATCTGGTCATGTTCCTTGGACGATATTGATCCGTCAACCGGCAAAAACAGGCAGGGTAATAATGAACTTGCTACCTTTGCCAGGCTCGCTTTCCACATGAATTGTGCCTGAGTTTTTTTCGATAAACTCTTTACAAAGAATTAAACCAAGTCCGGTTCCGGATTCCTCGGCAGTGCCCTTGGTGTAAACCTTGGTATCGATGCGGAATAGTTTTTCAATATCTTTTTGCTGAATTCCCACACCATTGTCTTCAACCGTGAATTCACATAATCCATCAATGATTTTTGAATAAATGTTAATAGCTCCGCCTGTCGGAGTAAACTTGATGGCGTTGGAAATGAGGTTGCGGAAAACCGTCGAAATCATGTTGTTATCAGCAAGAACAATGGATTCGGGAGGAATGGAACTGGAAATTGAAATATTTTTCTTGGTAGCTTCACCCGAGAGAATCACAAAGGTTGATGTAATGACGTCGCCAATGTTGACTGCTTCAGGCTTAAACTGAATGCTGTTGGTTTGCGAACGGGCCCAATCGAGCAGGTTTCCCAGCAAAGTATAGGCGTTTATGGCTGAATCGTTGATATATCCGATATATTCGCTGATCTCATTCAGGTCGAAATCTGAAATGTTCTCTCTTAAAAGATTGGAGAATCCGATCACTGCATTGAAAGGATTCCTGAGGTCGTGGGCAATAATGGAAAAGAACTTATCCTTGGAAGCATTTGCTTCTTTAAGTTTGTTTTCGGATTCCTGCAAAGCGGTCTCTGCCTTTTTACGGTCCTCGATTTCAAGTTTGAGCTTGCGGTTTGTGTTCTGCAGTTCTGCGGTGCGTGTTTGAACTTTTTCCTCCAGTTCGCTGTTGATATCCCTTTCCCGGTCAAGGAACCTCAGATACATGTTCAGGGTATGAACGATTTGTACATCGTCGATGGGTTTGGTGAGGTAATCGAGGCCCCCGGCGTTCAGGCCCTTTTCCATCAGATTCTTATTGGGGTCGAAAGCGGTGATAAAAATAACAGGAATATGGGCTGTTTTCGGGCGTGACCTTACCAGTTTTGCCGTTTCGAAGCCATCCAGTTCCGGCATTTGTACATCCATCAGACACAGATCAATGGCTTTTTCATTGATAATGCGAAGGGCTTCAAAACCGGAGGTTGCCTCAATAACCTCCACCGGAAAATTTTCATTGATCAACTCGTGCAATGAATAAAGATTGTTGGGGTTATCATCAACAATCAGGATCGTGTGCTTATCAGTTTTTTCCATTCGTTTTGTTAGTTGATTAGATCAGCTTCAGGGATGGTGATTGTAAAAGTGCTTCCAACACCTGGTTCGCTTTCAACACGGATAGTTCCGGAATTTTTTTCAATAAATTCTTTGCAGAGAATCAATCCCAGTCCGGTTCCCTGTTCCCCTTCCGTACCATAAGATACCACATTGCAATCGATGCAGAAAAGCTTTTTCATATTTTCCGGACTGATTCCAATTCCGTTGTCAGTCACACTTACTTCAACCATTTTCCCGACATTGCGCGCCGACAGCACAATTCTGCCACCGCTTCGGGTAAATTTAACGGCATTTAAAAGTAAATTACGGATAACGGTGTTGATCATATTTTTATCTGCAAAGACCCTGATTTCCGGCGAAATAGCCGATCCCAGGACAATGTTTTTATTGCCGGCTGATGCTTTCACCAGGTCAACAATCTCTGTGGTTATAGTTGCAAGATTGAACTGTGTTTGTTCAAAATGAATCTTGCCAGTTTGGGTTTGTGACCATTCGAGCAGGTTTTGCAATAGCCTGAAAGTGTTTTCAGCGGTGGTTTTGATATCCTGGATGAACACTTTTTGTTCTTCAACAGGAAAACTGTCAAAATCATCGATCAGCAGACTGCTCAGTCCGATGATGCCGTTGAAGGGGTTTTTCAGATCGTGGGCGATAATCGAAAAGAATTTATCTTTGGATGAGTTGGCAGACTTCAACTCGTTTTGCGAAATTTGCAAACTCAATTCGGTTGCTTTGCGCTCTTCAATCTCTTCAATAAGTTTCAGGTTCAATTCGCGGAGATGCAGATTCATCATGAATTCGTGCTTGATGAACCGAAGGTACATTTTAAGCCGGTATACCAG
Organism: Bacteroidota bacterium; assembly: GCA_037139855.1. GTDB lineage: Bacteria > Bacteroidota > Bacteroidia > Bacteroidales > FEN-979 > CAIVAT01. Next base: position 13,792 of record JBAXFM010000041.1, on the reverse strand, counting down.
CTGGTTGTCGTCGATTGGTTTGGTAAGATAATCATATCCGCCAGCCGCAATACCTTTTTCCAGTAATTTCTGGGTAGGGTCATACGCGGAAATGAATATGATGGGGATGTTTGACGTTTTCGGGCGGTTTTTAATAAGCCGTGCAGTTTCAAAGCCATCCATACCGGGCATCATAACGTCCATCAGGATGAGGTCAACAGATCGTTCGTTGATGATGTGCAGAACCTGTTCTCCGGATGTTGCTTCAATGAGGTTGGCTTCAAAGTGGGCCTCAATCAGCGTTCTCAGGGTGAAAATGTTGTTTTCAATATCATCTACAATGAGGATGTCGGGAATAAAATTTGCTTCCATTGTCATCAAATTATTTTTTTAAATATTTTATTTGGTTTGTCAGAAATCTGGAAACCAATCGGATAAGAGGCAATACTTTCGCTTTCACCCAGCACGAGGAATCCGTTCATATCGAGCGAGCGGAAGAAAAGGTTTAAAACATCTGTTTGAAGGGTTTGATCAAAGTATATGAGCACATTGCGACAGAGAATAAGATGAAACTCATTGAAAACCCCCTTGTTTAATAAACTGTGCTGAAAATACAATATCCTGTCCTTTAAATGGGGTTTTATCCGTGCATAGGAATCCCTGATGGTGAAATAATCATCGAAATCAGCGGTTCCACCGGAAATTTTATAGTTTTCGCGGCTTTTTTCCACCATTTCAAGTGAATACAGGCCATTTTGCGCCTCTTCCACCACATACGGGTTTATATCGGAGGCGTAAATTTGTGACTTGTGTAAAATGCCAAGTTCATCAAGCATGATAGCCAGCGAAACCGCTTCCTGACCCGTTGAACATCCTGCACTCCAGATTTTGATGTGTGGGAATGAGTCGAGATAGGCCAGCACATTATGTCGGATGGATAAAAAAGTAAACGGATTCCTGAAAAACTCAGTCACATTGATTGAACATTCAAGAAAAAGGTTTTCAAACAGATCACGGTCCTGCAGTACAAATTCCTCAAACCGTTTGAACGAATAGATATGATTATCGGCCATGACCCTCGAAATACGCCGGGTAGCGCTTTGCACATTGTAATGCCGGTAATCATATCCATAATGATCATTGAGTCCGTCGAAGAATCTTTTCAGTTCATATTCATCAATTTTCAGTGTTTCCGGCTCAATGATCCTCGACAAATATGAGGAAAGTTCCGGAAGGGGAAATATATAGTCAACCAATCCTGTTTTCCATGCGTTCAACACCAGATCTTTTGCCTCGCAATCCTTGGGGTCTTCAATGATGGTTGTTGCTCCATAGTTTTTCAGTACAGCGAATGATTTACAGCCATCATCGCCGTACCCGCATAACATCACAGCGATCAACCCATCTTTGAACTCATGGGCAAGCGATTCGAAGGCAACCTGAATGGAAGGGCGGGCAAAGTTCATTTTGGCCTCGGTTGAAAGCCGGATTTTTCCATTTTCAACAACCATGTGGTGAGCGGGTGGGGCAATGTAAACACAGTTGGGTTTAACCGGTGTGTTATTTACCATGGGAACAACCTTGAAACCAGTGCTTCTTTCGAGGATTTCACCCAGGTAATTCGGCTCGTTTTCAAGGATGTGCTGTACGATGAATACACTGATATCCCTGGGAGGCAGTTTGGCCATGATCGACATAATTTTATCCAGGCTGCCTGCCGAACCTCCCAGCACAATGGCTTTGATCTTTTTTGTTTCCCGGTATTCAAGCGAATGCTGCTGCATAACATGACAAGGCATGCCGAGTCGGAAGAAATAGGATCCAAGGTACCGGTGAAAAACGTTGATTTTTAATTTGATTGTTTTATTTGAGGCTATGAACGACTTAATAGCCGTCATAACATCGGCCGGTAATATCCGCGCATCAAAAAATGTAAGTTCAAGTTCTTTGTGGCTGCCCGGGTTGAGCAGTAAAAAAAACTCGTCTCTGTCGGCCTGGGATTGCATGTTTCCCTGTACCGAAATATGGTGTGATTTTCGCGTATCGACGGCATGTACATTCATAATCAATACTTTTTCTGGCACCAGGCTTCCACCAGTCCGATCAGCATGTCATAATCCACCGGCTTGGCAAGGTAGTCATCTGCGCCGGCAGAAATACATTTTTCACGGTCTTCCTTCAATGCTTTTGCTGTAAGGGCAATCACCGGAAGATGTTTTAACTGGCTGTTTTCCCTGATTTTTGTTATTGCAGTATATCCATCCATCACGGGCATCATGATGTCCATCAGTACCAGGTCAACTCCTTTTTCGCCAAGCAAATCAAGGGCTGCCTGCCCATTCTGGGCATCGATTACTTTTGCGCCATGCTGCTCCAGGGCAGCGCTCAGTACAAAAACGTTTTTAATATCATCGTCAACCACCAGGATGGTTTTCCCGGTAAGCCGTTTAAGCTTGGTATTCATATCAGAGGCGATGGTGGGTTCATCGATGCGCTCTTTCTGCGTCTGGTGAAGAAAAAGCATAAGTTCATCGAGCAGCCGGTTTTCACCATGAACTGTTTTAATGATGATGCGGTCGGAATAACGTTTCAGCTCCTTTTCTTCATCGGTCGAAAGTTGCTTTCCGGTGTAAACTATGATGGGAACCTTTATCTGGTTTTCACGGGCATATTTGCAAATATTCATGCCGCTGCCCGATTTCAGACCCAGGTCGATGATCACTGCATCATAAATTCCTTTGTTTAATTCGGTGGTAGCCTCAGTTTCCGAGTCAACCCCCTTGATGCGGATATCCGGGCTTTTAATGAGGGCAGTAAGCGCTTCCCGGTGATTCTCATTGTCCTCAACAATAAGCAAATCTTTAGGGCTTTTTTCGCTGAAGTTTAAAATCCCCTGAATGGCATCCTGGATCTGTTCCTGGTCAACCGGTTTCTGCAGGAAGTTCAGGGCTCCAAGTTTCATCAGTTCAGGATTCTTTTCATGGCCGGAGATAATCTGCACCGGAATATGTCTTAAATCTTTAAAACTCTTCAACCGGCGCAGGAAATCGACTCCATTCATGTCGGGGAGAACAAGGTCAAGCACGATGCCGTTAACCTTGTACTGCTGGACCAGGCGCAGCCCCTGTTCGGCTGTGGATGCATGAAGAACTTTCATCTTCATGTTGTGGATAACCATAGAAACGATGTCGGCAAAGGTATTGTCATCCTCCACAATCAAAATTATTTTATCGCCGGGGTTAAGGGATTTACGGTCATCGACAAAGGGCGCGGACGGCGTAAATGAAGCCATAATGGGTTCGGACGGCGTTTTTGCTTTTTCCTTATTTCTCGGTTTGGTATATTCGGCATCTTCACCCTCGTGAGGGATTAACACAACTGGTAACAACAAAGCAAAAATACTTCCTTTGTCAATAGTGCTTTCCAATACAATTTCCCCCTGTAGCAGGGTGGTAAGCTTTTGTGAAATGGTTAGTCCCAGACCGGTACCTCCATATTCCCGTGAAATGGAACTGTCAACCTGTTGAAAAGCGTCGAAGATCAGTTTATGTTTTTCCTGTGCGATTCCAATCCCGGTATCCTGTACACTGATTCTGACAGGCCGGTTCTTGTTTCCGCTTTCTTCAACTTTCAGGGTGATTGTTCCCCCGGATTTGGTAAACTTCAAAGCGTTGGATAAAAAATTCCGAAGGATCTGCGACACCTTATCTTTATCGGTAGTGATACTGAATTTCAGCGTGTTATCGACATTGAGCGAAATTCCTTTGGTTTTTGCAGTGGATGCAAAGAAATGGCTTAGGTCATTCAGCAATGTTTCGGTGGAGAATTCGCTGATGGATAAAGTTGTTTTACCGGCGTCAATTTTCGAAATATCCAGGATATCGTTGATCAGCCGGAGGAGTTCTTCTCCAGCCGAATGAACAACTCTGGCGCGTTTGATGTCATCATCGCTGAAATTTCCCCGTTCATTTTTCTGCATCATTTTTGACAACAGGATGATGGAGTTTAGCGGTGTGCGCAATTCATGCGACATGGTGGCCAGGAAATCACTCTTGTATTTATTCGACATTTCCAGGTCGCCTGCCTTGATGTCAAGCTCTTCTTTGGCCAGTTTAAGCTGATCGTTTCCACGCCTCAGTTCATCGGTTTGCTGCATCAGCAGTTGTTGTTGTTCCTCCAGTTGCGCATTGGTTTGCTGGAGTTCTTCGGTTTGCTGCTGGAGTTGCTGCTGCTGTTCTTCAAGCTGCGAGTTGCTTTGCTGCAACTCCTCCGATTGTTGCTGAATCTGCTGTTGTTGTTCTTCCAGACGTGCATTGGCCTCCTGGACCATCATTGTTTTCTCTTCGGCTTCACGCTGGGCCAATTGCGATTGGGTGAGCAACTCTTCAATTTTTGTTCTTTGAATGGCAGAGAACATTCCCGAAGCTATGATCTGATTTGATTGGTCAAGATAGTCCGTTTGTGTTGCCGATAATGGTCTTAAGGTTGCAAGTTCCACAACGCCCATCAGCGTGTCTTCATACAGCAGCGGATAGGTATAGGTATTGATTGGTTGCGTGTTAAGCGTGCCGGTGGTAACGGGAGCCTCCCCTTTTGAAACGGTTCGGAGTAAGATCGGTTTCTTTTCAAGCGCTACCTGCCCGACAACTCCATGGCCATATTCGTAAAAATTTGATAACGCGTCGCGTTCAGTAAATGCATAAGAGTTGATGAGGTACAGGGTCCTTTTTTCATGATTATCAAGGTAGATCACCCCCCTTCCGGCATCAAGATAACGGCTGATGCAATTGATGGCCCTGGAGGTGATCTGCTCCAGGCTCTGGTCGCCCGAAAGTTCAGCGCTTAGCTTATTCAGGCCGTCTTTCAGCCAGTTTTGTTCCTTGTTGTTTTTCTCGCCAACCTCGAGGTTTTCACTCATCAGGTTGATGGATTGAGAAACAAGATCATTTTCTCCTTTTACATCAAGCCGTCGGGCAAAATTACCCTTGGAAATTTCTTCTGTAACTTTCTGCAGATCGGTTAAGGTTCGCGTCATTTTGGCCAACGAATTGCCCAGCTGATCGGTTTCCGACTGAGGAATGATCTTCACCGTAAAGTCACCATTTGCAATGGATTCGGCATTTCGGGCCACCACACTCAGGGTTTCATTGAGAATTTTTACCGACGAAAAAATTCCTTTTGTTTCTTTGGGGAATGTTCCCGAGAGATCGCCTTCGGTGATTTTTTTGGTGATTTCCCTGATATCCACTGGTTCTCCGCCAACCTGGGTATATACAAAACGCAGGATGATCAATACAAGGGCGATGCCAAAAGCCAGAAAGATTGCTCCAAGAAGTAAGATGACGTACCCGTTGTTTGTGATTTCTGTTTTATTTTCTGCAGCGAAATCATCACTTTCTGCTTTTTTAAGCTCATTGTATTTGTTGATAGATGAATCTAACAAGACTGATGCATCGTCAATTGCCAGAAAAAGTTTCGCGGCATCATTGGGTCCTGAATAACGCAGATCGGTCTTCCCGGCAGAAGACGGGGTATAATACAGATATAAATATCCCTGATTGAGCTTTTTGGTAAAATCAGCCATGGCCAGTTTTATCCGGAGGATATACTGTTTGTTTTCGGCGATGTCTTCTGACTTTAACAAAGTATCGAGATGCTGAACTGATTCCTCAATCTTTTTATCAATGCTGCTTTTCAATTCCCTTTTTTCTTCAGGCAGCGGAATAAGTTTTAACAGCCCCAACTCTGCATCGATCACCTCTTTATTTCTTAAAAGATCCGATGTTAGTTCATGTCCGTGCTTATAACGATAAAAGAAACCAAAAATATTATCTTCAGTTTTGATTAATTTTTTTTCTGCCAGTACCATTCCTCCAACAATCAGCACAATGAGCAAGGCCAACAAACCATATAGGATCGTTTTAATAGTTAGTTTCATAATGAGCTGGTTTATAGAATGTAAAATAAGCTGTAAATAGTCATTATCACCATACCACAAACTGAGTGTAAGCGATGGTGGTTGGCTTTGTTGCTTACAGACTGAATTTCAAGGTATGGGTACCTGATGTTAAAAGAAACCTCAAAGGTAGAAATTAAAATTGATTTGTTATGGCGCAGGCACTTTTCATCTATTCATAAAGTCACTTCTTCCTGGTTGTATCGCTTTTTATCCGGATCTTTTTTTCCCGGGCGGCGCCCCCTGTTCAACCGGGACTTCAAGCTTGGCACTGCGTGCCACACGAAGTCCTATTTATTAGAGGTAGTGTATCTCTTTGAATATTTTATCATAAAACCTGTCAGTATAACAATCATAAATAGTATTTTTCTCAAGCACTTCTGTCAAATTTGTTTTAATGAAGTCACTGTAGTTTTTTGTCACCCTTTTAATTTCCATGTCAAGATCTGGACAGCCTAAAATAATTGTAAAACTAGCCTTGGATATTTCTGGAAATTTGGTCTCAATAAAACTATGCATACTCATGAAAGCATTTTTGTCCCAAATTGAGCATGTGATTTGGCTGTCTACACCAGGTAATTCTTCGTCCTTCAGTTTAGGGAATGCAGTTTTCCTTCCATTAATAATGTCGGTGCAAAAATGAATCTTGATTACAGTATCTCCGTTTGTAAAGGTAAAATCAATAAAATAATCCTTAAATGTCTTTGTTTGACCGCTTTCTTCTTTTGTTAAAGTAAAATTATAATCCTGTAAAAAGGAAAAATAATGATACATTTGACTTTTGAAGAACAAGAGACTACTTTCGAATTCTATCGGTATATGGTTTATCTTCTTCATACATTACAGCATTTTGCCAGGGTACGCAAGTTGTTTATTTTCTTTAGTTTCCTTCCTCTCCTAATTTAAAAATTTATTCAGCGTTCATCACATGTTTTCCTTTTTAGCTTTCGAGTTTAGAAAATATCCATTAAAGAAAATCAACAATACAAATGTAATAATCAGGACCAATGCAAAACCAAGCCAATAAAATTGAATCATACATAGGTTTTCACCTGAGATACCTGATATGCATCCATCGTCTGCCTCATATTTCCTGCTGACATATAAATTAATGATTGAAAAAACGGATAATCCTAATCCGAAAATCAGGAGAATTAATATAGCGATGAATGCAATTTTTCTCATTAATGGTTGATCTCTTCAAAAGTGTCCCTAAATAGTTGGGGAAAGAACGATTCCCAATAAGTAACGCGAATCTCCCCCAATTGTCTCTGTTTTAAAAAATGAGCGTACACTATTATTCCTCTTCTGTCAGATCGTCTATTGAATCTGCTGCATATATGATTTCCGCTGTCTCATGAAGCCAAATGTATATTTCTTCTCTTAGTTTTATAGAACTGTCTTCAGTAGGCAATAATACTAAATAATCACCTGAGCCATTTGTAGCAATGGTAATTCCCTTTGATGGAAAACCAATCCATTCTCTTGCTTTTTCCGTTTCCGGAATTATGTGATTACAGGTTCGGCTAATTCTTTTGTTGTCTGATTTGTCAAAAAACGGAATTAGTTGCCAGTCGGATTCATCTGTCATTACTTCTCCGCCATTTTCGATAGACATTTTTCTTATGAACTTGAGAGGGAATTGAACTCCTAGTTCTTTTTCGGTCTCCTTAATGTATTCTAATTCAACTGGAAATGGCATAGGATGTCTGTCTGTCTTTGTTTTCTTAGTTTTTTCTTAATCTATAACCGCAAACGATCCCTGGCCAGGCATAATGGTCTTTTGCGGGCCTTGTGCGTCGGGATACAAATTACCATTAGCCTTACTAATTAGCTGATGTTTGGTTATTATTTCTCTCATTGCTAAACCATTAATATTCATTTCCAAGTACTTCTTCTTCGAAAAATTGATTCTTATATTCCAAAAGCTATCTCCTGCCAGCTACCGGCTTAGACATCATTTTCTAAGAATGTTTCCCACCACCATATTTCTATATCATCGTTGTTCCTTTTTACGGTATTAAAAAAGTCCTTTAAATCACTTTGAGGAATTGGATTTTCTTCAATTTCATTTGGTGATTCTCTGCCAAAAGAAAGCTCTTTCAAGTATTCTAAAATACTTTTAAAACTGTCTAATGAGTTAGCAATTAATGTTGCATCCCACTCGTCTTGTCCGTGTTGGGATGAATAAACAGGCAAGTAAGTATCAGAACAGTCTACAAATATTGGGTCACCTAAGTTGTCATTTCCAATCACGATCCATCCCTCTTTCCAGGATCCAGGTTGTCCGGTTGTTAAAGAGTTTCCATCCGGGTCAATGCTATATCCTATCTGACCCTCATCAAAATTATCTGCAGAAATGAAATTCATTTCATTAAAACCAATAGATATATTTTCAGACTCCCGAAGGAATGATATTATTTTTTCAATTATCGTCATGTTTTTCTGCCAATTTAATGTATGTCAAAATTACCGCTAGTCGGGTCACGCAGGGGAGCTTCACCCCATCGTTCCCACAGAGACGTACATGAACCTCTCGATTTATACGGCTCTTCCCGTTCAATCACAAATGTATAAGAACATTTTGGATATACATATTTCCAATTGGCAAAATGCAGCCCTTAGACAAGTGCGATCAGCCAAAGGCCTTCTTGTTCAAGTATTCGGCAAATTGGCTGCCGCTTTTATTTGTTTGGTTTTTAACCCTTGATTCACATTATTAATAAATTTGTGGTACTTTTTAAAATTCATCCTTATGAAAACCGTGATCATTATCCTGATCATTGCTATTATCCTGCTTGTTTTAGCGAAAATAAGATGGAATAGTATGAAAAAACAGTGGTTGAATACTGGAATTGATTTAGATGGCCGTGTAAATGAACACAATATTCTTTACAAAGATTCTAAAAAAATCTGGTCCGTGGTTTTTACTGTTCTCTGGATAACTATTATCCTGATGATCCTGATTATCTTGTTCGTCAGGTAAAACCAGGATTTTATTTTGAAAGTGAACTTGAAATCAGTCTCTATTTCTGGTTTGCTATTTGTTTTGCGTAATTTGTAAAATTAATCCCGAATATTGATTTTAAAAATTGTGCATTACAAATTAGTATAAGGCATAGAGCTTAGTTGTTGTGTTGGTTGCTGGGAGATTTTTATACTTCACTTACTGTAAATATGTTGTATTATTACCAATATAAAAATTCATTATCACCACCCCACGAAATAAACGAACTTTTTTTCTTTTCTTTAAAAATTCCCAATGCTTTTCTAACTTCTATTGTTGGAATATAACTTGAATAAGAAAATTTAATCGAATTAATATTAGGGAGCAAAAAAAGTTCATGAGATAGATAAGCAATTTTAGCTGACCATAAATTAAAATTGACAAGATTAAACAGCTTCTTTATGCTATCTGGAACTGTAGTAATGTTAACGCAATAAGCGAATGTTAACGATCGTAAATTTATCAATTCAAACAATTGATTTGGTATTTCTTGAATGTCCTCATGTCGAAATTCCAAATTGGTCAAATGTATCGCGTCCCATATAAATTCAGGTGGTTTTAACATTCCTGTTCTATCAAAATACATATGGTCAATTTCAGGGATTGTCTCCAATTTATCATAAACGAGTTTGAAAACATCTAAGGCTTTAGCTCCATCAATGCTGATTGATTTTAGCTTCGGCATATGCAAAACTGGTGCCTCAATAGTTATATTAAAATCAATTAAACTAGTTGTTATTACTAGCGATTCAACATCAGAATAATCTATCTCACGAAATACATAAGTGCATGGATTCATTTCATCATTGATGCCTAACATCAAAGCTTCCTCATTAACTAATTCGATTGCTTTCATGGTGTCGTTTTTTCGCATTGCAACCAACGCTTGCCGACAGCCACAAAAAAGGGAAAAACTATAAAAGCGCCGAATCGTTTCATTTTGCGGTTGCCGGTTCGTTATAGCGCGTTTTTATTCTTGTATAGTCCATGAAATACAATTTAATAGTCCTCCATTAAAGGCGATTTCATTAATGTTGATTGTCTCAATAATTCTGTCAGGATAGGCTACTCTGAACAAGTCATATACTTCTTTGTCATGATTTCCCTCAATATCAAAAATCGGAAGTAAAATCAACTGACCAATTTCAAGAAAATTTACATAAACTCCTATAGCTGAATCAGGGTACTTTTTGTCTTTATGCTCGAAAAATGGAACGTCAATGTATTCAATATTATGGTCTCGAAGAATCTTTGTCATTCCCTTTCTCCAATAAACAAATTCTTGGGTAAGCGAATTTCCAACTAAAGTGGATTTGTCAAGAAACCTAACCATTCCGTCGGCATGACCAGTTATATCTGAATTAATCTGGGGAATAACAATTAATTCAACTTCAAGTAGTTTTTCAATTTCGGTAATGAGTTTTGATTTATCAGAATATTCCGGATTCTCCCGGAATATTCTATCAGTAACAATTGCTCTATCAGACCAATTTACAACGTTTCCACCATCAAGATTAATTTTGGTGAATTCTGGACTTAAGTTGTTGACTTTACAAACAGTTTTTGTGTCTGATTGATGTTCAAGGTCTTCTATCAAATATGAAGGCTCATACCTGAATTGAACAAATTTTTCTCTGTCAATTTGAACAGGCATGTAATCTCTACACCAAATGTCTTTCGTTGAATGAAGGAATTTGGATTTAATTCTGTATTTGTCGAGAATATGGATTATCCGAGAACACGCAACTGAAAACCTGTCATCATTTTGAAGTAGATTCGAGAAATAAACAAGATTTGTATTATTACCTGTTATCATTTTGAAGAAAGTTTGTCCATTCTGTCTGCTTGTCTTCACTGTAATATCTTGCAGGCGTTGTCATTGCTTGAAATATTATGTCATTTTTGTCGCAATATTCTTGTACAGCTTCTACTCGTTTTTGCATGCTTGGAATGCCTGAAAATGTCTTTCGAGTGAAACAGACTCTTTTCAAGGCTTTCAGGTTCTTAATTTCTAAAATTATGTCTCGCCATTCAATTACCCTACTGTCAATATAACTGTCCAAGTAATTTTTTTCTTGACCGTTATCTACTTCAATTTGTAGAATCAAATCAATGAAGTCTATCTTTTTTCGTTTGATAAAGGCTAATTTTTCCAGTTTATCCGCTTGTTTCAGGTCTTTTTCAATAAAAGCTGTAGGTAAAAGTCTCCATAGAAAATTTCTACTTCTTCCATAGAAAATTTCCGCATCGTTACCTTCAGTCTCAGGATTGAAAGTTCCAATAATCAAAGTTTCTGTCTCAGAATTGATTTTATGATCTAAAAATCTGTGTTTTAATGTTGCCATGTTGGTTTTTTTAAAATGCGCTATAGCCGGGTCACTCAGGGGAGTTTCACCCCTGCATTCCCACAAAACCGTACGTAAACCGCTCGATTCTTACGGCTCTTCCTGTTCAATCACAAATGTATAAGTACATTATGGATATACCAAATTCCCAATGAGCAAAATGCAGCCCTTAGACAAGCTCAGGGTAAAACATCAGGTGGTTTGTAAACTACTCCTGACAGTCGTTTACAGAAGTCCATTCCTCATTTCCCGTTGGTAAGGCCGGCCAGTCGGTTCGCTTGACCTCCGCACACTTACACAATTTTCAAAGAGCCTTCCATCATTTGTACAGCATTTATTCCTTGTTCAGGGGAATAAGTCAAGGCACACACGTCCCGCTGGCAGCCGCAGTGCGGGGTTGACTTGTTCTTATCTTTGTTTACCTCTATCATTAATAGTTTTGGTGAATGCCAACCTCCGGAAACCGCCTGCATTGCTCGGCTGACGGTTCGATATGGCCATAACTTTCAATATATTCTGAAACTCATATATGCAAAGAAAAAAAATACTACTATTAAAAATGATATGAAAAACCATGCTGAATAAAGAGCTTGTTTTCTTTGTTTTTTTATCATTGAATCAAAACAAGCTTGTATTGTCAAATACCTATTGTTTGTTTTAAATAATATGAAATTGACGATCATCAGGGAAACAAGGATCATCATTAAAATACTTTTGCCAGGAAGGATCGGAATCGGATTAAAGTGCTTCAAAATCATTACAAAATCCATGTAAATAAAGAATGGAATAAGCGAAACGAAAATCGCTCCGCCAAATAACCCATCTATTCTATCGTCCTTGGGATTCTTATTCCCTTGTTTCATCATCAGATTATAAATCGAGAAAAATAATATGTCGTAAAAATTAAGCTTCATTATTTTTATTTATTGGTCATAGCCTTGCTGTTAGTAAAAGGCATTTTGTGTTTCGTGTACAGATCAAATTTAACGAATCCGTGACATGATCAATGTATTTTTATATGTACTTAGTTATCCGAATATCCATAAAAAAAGATCTTTACAAATAAAAAAAATAATGGATCCAATTGCATAAAACTTTAATAATTTACAGAGCCAAGCGGGATAGAAAAGTGCTCTTCGTGTCCAATATATTCTGACATTATGCTTCCTGGTTTTAACCTTTAATGGAGCGATCGACCTTATTTTATTCCTGACATTTAAGATAAAGTGCGTTTCTTCACCAGGATATCTCAAAATAGAGTTGATAATACTTTTATTTTCATGTTCCTTTTCTTGAGGTGAAACATTGTAAATGATCTCCACAATTCTATTTACCGTATCTTCATCTTTTGATTCTGCAATAAGTAATAATTTATCAGGACCAAATCTTCTGGCTGCCTCTTCGATCTCCCAATGCACTCCGGGCGTTAAAGTTGAGCATTCAATAATTGCAGCGTAACAAACCTTAAAAAGTTCATTTAGAGCATTTTTCCAATCGGAATCATCCTTGGTCTCGAGTAGCCATGCATTCTCAGGCTTCCTTACTCTGAAGATTGTTGCAACTTTTTCATAAGCAAATTGAGGTGGCCGCATCAATCCTACAAGATCATAATCGGGACTTACAGCAAACTCGCAAGCGTACTCAAGAGAAGCTTCACGTTTCGAACTGTTTGCACGTATTTCTGAAAAACTGGTCACTTGAACCTCCCTTTGGTCAGTAACGAAAGATCGGAGATATAAAATATCGGGTCTACTAGTTTCATGGCAATATGAATTCTGAATGGAAGCAATTATCCGCTCAATTGCCATTGCTAAAAAAAATAAACCAATGTTTAACAAAATATTATTTTGTGATCTGATGAGAAAGATAGACACAAGGAGTAAAATCAGTGGTAACGAAGTCATCAATAAAATAGAGTAAATTGATCGCACAGGTGATCGACTTCGCAATTTTTCTTTGATGTTTGAATTAATTTTCGTCACATTCTGAGTATTTTAGTATTTCAATCTAATTTATTCTCTCAACGATATAATAATTATGCTTTTGGTTCATTTTGGCCAAATATTATGAAAAGTTTTCCTTTATGGAATAAACTTCCTTCTTCAAAAATATTCACAGGGTCTTTAACCTGTATAAACTCATGCAGAATGCCAATGCCTATTTAAAATCAATGTATCCTAAGGTAATAACTCAGAACAAATATAAGTTGTTTTTAGGGAAAACCTGCTTTTTAAAGTGTTTTTTGTTGAATTCCTGTGGCGATTTTCATTCATTAACTCAAGTATATCATATTCAGGCATATAAATTGTCGGTTTTTATCGACAGGAAGTGGTCAGTTTGACCGGCATGTCTGCTTTGATGCTCTTTTCTTTGTGAGTATTGAACCATGGCTGGTCGCCAAATTTCCTGTGAAGTCTCAGTGTGATAGATGTGAGCGGGTTTCCTTGCCGTCGATACCAACGTGTCCTCCTAAACGATTTGTTGCATTTTTCATCTATTCATTTT
>JBAXFM010000040.1:0-24252 GCA_037139855.1 Bacteroidota bacterium | reverse complement strand
GCTGCTTTCATCCCCAGCAATGCCGTTCGTGTGAAGTTGTTTTTACCGGCATTGCCTGTTTCTTCGAGCAATGCTTCGGTCGTCATTTTTACTTCCGCCATGGGGATAATTCCTTTGTGCAGGGTATTGAATTGTGTAATTTCTCCAATTCCTGATTTCTCAGCAAGTAACGCTTGCAGTGTTTCTTTTACATTGTTCCCAATGGCACAGACAATCCCGATCCCTGTAATATATACCCGTTTTGACATTTATAATGGTATCAATTCGGGTGCAAAATTAAGAGAATAAAACAATTAATGGTTAGGTGAGCCATCAATAACTGAACAACATTTCCCCGGTTGTCACCGGAATTTCAATAACGCGCTCTTTAACCGACCTTAGCTTGAGTGAATAATCCTTCCCAATCGACCGAAGGGTCATTACATCATCAAAGGAATGCAGAATCATCCGGATTGAAGTGAATTTCGAGATTAAACTTCCATCTGCCTTTGAAAAGCGAATCTGCTTTTGAATGGGATCTAAGGTGATCGTTCTCTGGAAATACTGTCCGTTTTCATACTGATAAGTTGAACCGTCATCCTCATAATAAAGATAGGTGTTCGGTTTTTCTCCGTTGTAAATATGCAATTCCATCACAGGGGATGGTTTTTGACCGGTGTATTGAATGTCACTCTGCATCGGAATGATTCCGGAGGCTTTAACAAAAACAGGGAGATCATTGAGGGGTGCGTCCACCGTAACTTCAGTCTTTCCCTTGTAAAATTCGCCGGTACTAAGCCTGTACCAGCCACCTTCGGGAAGATATACCTTCGCGGCATTCTGATTGCATGAAACAGGCGCTACCAGGAGATTGTCACCAAAAAGGTATTGATTCTGGTAACTCCACCAGTAGACTTTCTCATCAAAGGTGTAATTGATCGCAAGACTGCGGGCAACCGGAAGACCGGTTACCGCCGATTCGTGGAAGGCAGCATAAATATAAGGGAGGAGCCGGTATCGCTGCATGATCATTTGCTTCACATTGCGTTCCACATTGAGACCGAATGACCATGGTTCCTTGCTTTTGGTATCCCACGCCGAATGATTTCTGAAAAATGGCGTGTACACCCCGAGCGACATCCAGCGTGTATAGAGCTGTTCAGAGGGATTGCCCATAAAACCGCCAACATCGGGTCCGGTGAACGAAACCCCCGACAAACCAAGTCCGGTGACCATGCGGGCAGATAAAAGCATGTGATCGTCAGTGGCATCGTTGTCGCCCGTCCAAACCGCCGAAAAACGTTGTATGCCGGCATAGCCGGCACGGGTGAGTACGAAAGGCCGTTTGCCGTTCAGGAGCGCCTTGGTCCCCTCAAATGTGGCTCGCGACATCTCCAGTCCGTAAATGTTGTGGGCCTGGGTCATGGAACCCTTTCGACCTTCAAAGTCGAACTGTATGATGTTCGGAATACTTTGTCCCCAGGCGCTCGGTTCGTTCATGTCATTCCAAAAGCCTTCCACCCCGGGATCAACAAGCCGGTTAAATGAGGCGCCCCACCATTTTCTGACTGGTTCCTTAGTGAAATCAGGGAAATGACAACGACCGGGCCACACGCTGCCAATGTAATTGGTTCCATCGGGATACTTTGCAAAATAATTGTTTGCAACTCCTTCATCGTAGGCGAAATATCCCTTCTCAACCTTAATACCCGGGTCTACAATGGTTACAAGGTGGAACCCCATGCCATTGAGTTTGTCGATCATGGTTTTGGGCTGCGGGAACCGATCTTTATTCCATGTAAAAATTTTATAAGCATCCATGTAGTCAATGTCGAGGTACATCACATCACAGGGTATTTGCTTGTCGCGCATCTGTTGTGCGATACTCATTACCTGCGATTCAGGGAAGTAACTCCAGCGGCATTGCTGGTATCCGAGGCTCCAGTAAGGGGGCATTGACATACGACCGGTTAGCCAGGTGTAGTCTTTAATAACTCCGGCTACGCTGGATGCTCCGAAGAAATAATAGTTCAATTCACCATTGGCGGCAGAAAAACTGCTGAATTGCTCGTCGGTCGAGGCTCCGAAATTGAACTTTGTGCGGTAGGAGTTGTCGAGAAAGATACCATAAGTTACTTTACCGTGAACACCAATGAAAAATGGAATGCTCTGATACAACGGGTCGTGGTTGATGGCATAGGCCGGAACGTCGGAATTCCAGTTTTCATAGGAGTTTCCACGTTTGTCAAGATTGCCTGTCTTTTCGCCTAATCCGAGGAACTTCTCGTCGGTAAAAAGTTTTTTATAACAACTCACTTCTGTTCCGAGCCAGGAAACAGTCAGTCCGGGCTGGTCCTCTGAGAGCACTTCGCCGGATATTTTTCTGATAGAAACTCTGAATGGGGTTGTGTAAATGACAAGATGGAGCGAATCTGTTACAAGCAGTAATGAATCATGCTGGGCAGAAATTTGCTTTAA
Organism: Bacteroidota bacterium; assembly: GCA_037139855.1. GTDB lineage: Bacteria > Bacteroidota > Bacteroidia > Bacteroidales > FEN-979 > CAIVAT01. Next base: position 21,795 of record JBAXFM010000040.1, on the reverse strand, counting down.
TTCCACCCCCGGAACCTGGATCACCGCATAGGAAAAATCCTCTTTCGGTTCAGTCCGGGTAACCCTGAAACGTAAGATGGTAGGAGAGTAGGCCAGGATCTGAACAAAGGCGTTTTCTGTCTTGACCGCGATACCGTGTTCGATTTGTTTCACCGATTTGATATTCCCGGCAAATACAGGCACATCGCTTTGCGCGCACAAGATGAACGGAACAAGAAAAACAAAGAGGATAAAGATTTTTTTTACCATGGATACAGGAAATTAAAAATGCGTGGTCAAATTTAATGAGAAATGACGTAAAGATGGATAGTTTTAATTCTGATTTACTAAATTTCCCTTTAAATCCAACCTGCCATCATTGGTTAATGCCCCGCCGGTTTGAATGGTAAAGTTGCCATAAACGGTTAGTCCGGAGCCGGTTTGTAATGTCAGGGTTGCACCGAAGCTTATGGAAATGTTGTTGCATACGGCCCCCAGGATATTAACAATACAATTAAAGTTTGTTCCCGGAGTGATAGTCAGATCATCAGCTGCCGTCGGAACACCGGAAGGTGTCCAGTTTGAATCGTCATACCAGTCGGAGGATACTGATCCATTCCAGGATTTACCGGATATTACCAAGGCGTTTTCATAAGCGCCGATAGACGGATGCATCACATTTCTGGGTGCACCGGTGAAATCTGTTGAGATTCCGGATACCTGAACTCCTGCTCCCAGCAATGGAGAACCAGCTTGCGGAGCCAGGTTGGTGGCTGAAGTAAATAACGGATCAACCGAAAGTGAGGTATAATCCTGAAATGTTGCTTCCCTCCATAATTCGATATTATCCAGATTGCTACTGTTGAAATAGCCAATATGGCCGATCGCTGTTCCGGTAACTGCATAAAAAAGTAAATTGTATTCCAATCTGCTGCCCGAATAGGAATTCAAATTTGCATAATGAGCATAATGATGATTAACACCGGAAGTGTTATTGCTGTTCATGTAGAATACATTGTTTTTTACTTCAATATTTGATGTATAGGTGGAATTCACCCCCATGCCATTTGAAAAACAAGCTGACATATTACCGCCCGGACTACCTGGTGCATTCAGTTGCCCCGAGAGGTAAACAGAGTTGTAATAATACTGATCACCCCAACCCATGGCATTGTGAAGCCCAATTACATTGTAATAGGAACCTTCACCATTTGACGTTAGGTCGTAGATGACATTGTTTGAGTATATGTTTTCAGAAGGGTTGCCCTGGTTGTTAAATGCCGGGGCAATCTGATAAATTCCATCGGCAAACCAGGGTACACCATCGTGTAGTTGCTTTATATTGTGTATCATATTGGCAGAAATGGTCATGCCTTTTGAATTTGACAAATAGATACCAGCAATAGCATGGTACAAATCATTGTAGATAATATTTTGTATATGATTTCCGGTAATTGATCCGGTACTTTGATTTTCAAGATAAATTCCCTGGTAGGTAAAACCTTCGTCATCATTACTGGTTCCAACCTGGTTATTTTTCAGCATTAAGCCTTCATCTGGCTCAAAAGCCGATTTTCCAAAGGCGATGATTCCGTTTCTTGCCCAGTAAATGGTGTTGTTCTCAATGGTATTGTACGAATTGGGTGCGAGGGCAAAGGAATTATATTCAATCAGTCCGGTACCTCCCGAAAATATCACAGCATAGGTATAGGTCCTGGAACCAGACCCATGCATGACACAGTTTTTAATGGTGTTGTGCGTTGCACCATCGACTTCGGAGGCACTGGCAATCCATACTACCGCACTGTTTATAGCAGAAGGCAGGTATGAAAGCGTGAGGTCCTGTGTGGACGACCCGTTTTTTGAACCATCGAGTGTAAAATAATCGGCACCGTTGATTTTAAAGATGCTTGCCCCCGAATATGTCTCTATGACAGGTGACGAAAGTGGACCGGGTTTCAGGGTGATGGTATTCGATGAACTTGAACCGACCACATTTTCAAGATGCAAGGGATAAGCGTTTTCCTCAGTACTGACGTAGGAGACGTCAAGAATGAAATTCACAGGTCCCATAAGTACTTTACCTGGGCTGATTACTGCATTCGCAGTGGCTCCGCTGCCTGTTCCGCTTTCAATGGTCACGTTTGGTGCGTTGTAATAGCCATTACCATTGTTGGTAACTTCAATGGCTGTAATTACACCGGATTCATCCACGAATGCCACCGCACTGGCACCCGAGCCTCCACCACCAGACAGTGATACTGTTGTTGACCAGGGTTCATAGCCGGTTCCACCATTCGTAACTTCAATTCGGTCAATAACATCGTTAACATCGCCAAAGGCCTGGGTGATGTCAACATAAGTGCAACCGGGTGCGGGCAAATTCCCTGTTCCGCCGATAAGGTAGTTGCCGGCCGGTAAAGTGCCTACAATCCTGTAGGCGTTTGGCAATGAAGGTGGTATGGAGCATGCCGGGGGATTGGTTGAAAGGCCATCGGCGCCAGTTGCAGGACTTACGGCAACATTTGGGGTTAAAAAGCCATCCTGGGCACAGATGTAATAATAAACCACATCGGCAGGAACCACCCCGTTTCCGAATGTGAAACTATATTGGTTTCCACTGACAAACGACCCTGTTGAGCTGTTCCAGGTTGCAGCATTATTGATTTTCCAATACAATACCGGTGCCCCGGGTGCAGCAGTCGGCACTCCTGACTGTAAATCGGAAATTTCGGCCAGAAGTGTCCTGGGGGCCAGGGAAGATGTTTTCAGCAATGGAACGTAACTGATCAACGGTGGCGTGGTATCGTTGTGAATCCCGCCGAATTCATCGGCGCCAACATCGGGAGCTGTTGCATGATAGGTGATATGATCGGGGTATCCCGGGTTTGGGTATCTTGGCTGGCCATCAATATCGCTGGTAATATTTGGTGTGGTAATTGTGATCCCGCCACTCTCGCAAAAGGTCGGCACAGTTGCGGAAACATGAAGGTCGTAGGGAGCAGTGGTTTTATTCTGAAAAGGAGTATTCTCGCTGAAGGATTGTGAATCGCGCGGACTCGCCAGTACTTTAAATGCTTCAATGGTGGTGCAGTTCCCTGTGATTCCGCCAGTATAGATGAGATTTTTCGGCCCGGGTGTACCTGCATAAAAGTTGTTGTTGTTTGAACTGGGCGAATAGGTTGCCAGACCACTTCCGGTTCCGCCAACACGCTGGTAACAAATTGTATTTCCTGTGGTACCAGGTGTGGAGACATTCATAAGAATATTATTACGCAAAGTGGTTGTTGCTCCCGTTCCAACCCTGATTGCGATCGTACTGAATGAAGCCGAGGTGCCCGAAGTGTTGAGAAAAACCGTATTATAGCTGAGATCATAGGTTGAGCCTGTTGAAAGATTAATCCCGCAAATGGCTGGATTCGCTATGGAGGTTGTCGCTCTCAGATCGGATACGAAGTTATTGTAAATCGTGACCCCGGCACCAGACCCTCCCTGGAAATATATTCCATAAACAAATGAATTTGCTGTGGCTCCATTGTTACTGGCGAGGTTATAAATTTCATTCTTATAAACGTTCCAGTTACAGGTACCTGATTCCCCTGATGAAATGCCATACACCGAATTGCCATTGGAACTACAGTTATAAACGGAGTTTGCATATATGTTTGTGGAGGTATAACCACCTGCAACGATACCATAAAACTTGCCTGCGCCGCTGATGGTAAGATTATAAATATCATTGTTATAGATATTCAGGCTTCCAATGATCGTTCCTGGCAGGACGTAAATCCCTTGTTGAACGAGTGCCCCGGTAACAGTCGAACCATATATGGTGTTATTAAAGATATTTACATTGTTTGCATTCGAATTATAGTAAATGTTGTTTATATTGCTTGAAGTGGTACAATTCATAACAGTGTTGTCATGGATTGAAATTGTATTCGAGGTTCCATCCTCGCCCGCATCGCAGTGGATACCGTACACCTCTCCGGTTGTTGAAGTGCCTGGTGCGCTAACCGTATTCCAGGCTATTTCCCCACTTGCGGCGCTGGAAGTACTGAAAGAAATGCAGCATTGGGTAAAGCCGGATGAGTTTCCGCCGGTTACGCTATTGTTGAAAATTTTCAACTGGTTCTGATAGGCTCCGAAGATACCGTAGCAGGCAGTGCTGCTTCCGCCATAGTTGGTGATCTTGTTCCCACCGCCGACCCCTATTTCATTGTTTTGGTCATACAGGGTGAAAGGCGCGGCTGCAGCGGCATAGCCGTTCAGTTTGATGCCTGAATAGACATTGGTAATGGTGTTGGAAAAGAATTTACAGTTATTGCATGCATCACTGGTGTCTGTTATGGACAATGGTGTGGTTGCTGTTGCAATATGGTTCCCTGAGTAGATTCCTACGGAATTTGTATTGGCTTTATTCAGGGTAATGGTGCAATTCTTAATGACAACACTCTGGCAACCATTAAAAGGCGTGGTGCTTTGCTTTTTAATCAATGCATAACCCCAATCCATTCGTTTGGTATTGTTGTTGTTTGCCGCGTTCTCTGCCAGGTCAATCCCGTTGAATACGATATAATCGCCTCCTGTAATCTTGATCATCCCGTCGGTTGTTGTTGTACCGGGAGTGAAGGCCGTTATCTTTGGGTTCGCACCTGTTCCTGATGCCTTTTTGAAAATGATGGAATCGGTAACGGTTCCGGTAGCGGTGAGCACCCCGGCTGTAGCGTTGGCAAGCGTTTCAGTGTGGTTGAGTGCCACAACGAATGTGACGCCCCCGGCACCCACGCCGATGGAGTTCAGGGTATTGATGGCAGCCTGGATCGTGGCGTAATCTCCAGGGATATTCTTTATCCCTGAAATTTGGGCATTCAATAATGTCACAATTAGTAACATGAAGCTGATCATACAAAGTTTTTTCATGGTCATTTTTTTTGTTGTTGAAATAAACTGTGAATTGTATGATGGGTGTTTCAGTCCCCAATTAAAGTATTTCCGTACACATTTAGTTGCTTTCCGGCGTCGATTGTGACCTTAGCATATTTTTTGACAATCAGGTCTTTGCACGATTCACCATCGTTGTTAATTTCAGGATCGTTGGCCGTTCCGGATGGGATAACTACTGAGTTTTCAGACCCAGGAATCAGGCCAGGGTTCCAGTTTCCCGGATTATTCCAATCAGACGACCATGCCCCGGTCCAGGTAAGTAAATTGAACTGTATCCCTGCAAATTCATATGCCCCTATATCCGGCGCAGTTGCAGGGCAGGATGAGCTTTCGGGATATCCAATCTCGGGGAAACGGAAACCCCCTTCAAAATCCACATTGCAGCCGGGATCCGCGATTATCGTCCCTGCACTCTCGCATTTTGTTGGTACGGATGGAGTAATGCGGAGGTTGAATGGGGGAGTGGTCCCATTGACGAAAGGCGGATTTTCCGTGAAAGAATATTGGTCCCTGGGACTCACCCTGGTTTGGTAAGCCTCCATGGTTGAATCGGTGTTGGTTCCATCCCAAAAGATCACGTTGTGTGCTCCGGGGATTCCTGCATAAAAGCAATTATTATTGGAATAGTCAGAATAGGTCGCAAAAGTTGGAGCAGTTCTCACATAAGCAGAAGTATAGGAATTTCCGGTAATATGAACCGGACTTGATATGTTCACCACCAGGTTGTTACGCAGGTCAACAGTGGGAGAAGCACTGGCTACAATCCCGGCGGATCCGAATTGCTGTTTTGTTGTACTGGATGCATTTAATAAAATTGTGTTATAGTAGAGCTTCAGCGTGCCTCCGCCTTCCACGTATATGCCCTTAATGGCTGAACCATAATATGATTGAGGGGTTTTTAAATCCGAGATCAGGTTGTTTTGCATGTTAACTGTTGTGCCCGATTGTACGTGAATTCCATAACTCATTGCATTTGAACTGTCAGTCTCCAGATTAAAAATGTTGTTCCGGCAGATGGAAACCGTACTTCCCCCAAAAGTCTTGATCGCGGTTACCGTACCACCGCCTTTGGTCGAAAGTTTAAATGAATGGATGGTATTCAGGGAAATGATCTTGACAGAATTACCAGCAGATTTTGTATAGATACCGAAAATACCGGAGTTGTTTGCTGTCGCGGTTCCCCCAACCGATAAATCATGAATGCTGTTGTTGTAATAACTTTCCTGGGTCGGGCTTTCATAATTGTTCAGATAAGTTACCTGCTCACCCATTCCTTCAATGCCGTAAAAATTACCGGTTCCGGCAATTATATTGTTGTAAATGTAGTTGTTGTATATATTGGCTGTTGTGGTGTGTGAAACCTGGGAAATTGCATAAAAAGAGCCTGGAGTCTCCGCAGTGAAACTGCAATCGTGGATATGGTTATCGTGAATACTGATGGTATTGCCTGAAACAACTCCGCCATAACCCACATAAATACCGGCTAATGTTTGAAAAGTTGAAGCGCTCCTAACACTGATGTCATTGTTGAAAACTTCCGCATTGGCATTGTACGATCCACTCAGGTAAATGCCGTAAACAAAATTGGTACTGCCGGTTCCCGATGCAATAACATTGTTTCCTACCTGCAGGTATTCCTGGCAGGTAGTGAATATTCCATAAGGATAATAGGAGGCAGCTCCGGCAGGCCCCCCGTAATTTGTAATAGTGTTGGCTCCATCAGCCCCGATCCTGTTGTTATGGTCATACAGCGTATAGGGGCCGGGGTAGGGGTGATTGTAGCCTTTCAGTGCAATTCCCTGGTAGACATTTGAAATAGTATTGTTGGATATTTTTGCATCGTTCATGGCATCGGTTACAGCAGTAAGAGTAAGCAAAGTAGTATTGGTAGCGATATGGTTCCCGGAATATATTCCCGTGGATTGTCTGTTAGCTTTTGCAAGCGTAATCGTACAATTTTTGATGGTAACATGCTGGCATCCGTCAAACGGAGCGATATTTTGTTTTTTCACCATCGCATAGCCCCATTCCATGTATTTTGTGGCAGTGTTGTTTGCAGGGTTTTCTTCCAGGTCTATCCCGTCAATGGTGATGTAATCTCCACCGGCCAGAATGATCATCCCATCCCTGTCGGTCGTCGTACCAATGTATGCTGTGATCTTTGGATTATTTCCGGCTGTTGACGGATCCTTCCGGAATACGATCGTATCAACGGAACTGCCGGTGGCTGTTATTAGTCCGGATGTATTGTTTGCAAGTGTTTCCGTATGCAGGGCCGCAACATTAAAAATCACTCCTCCTGGTCCGGCACCCCGGGCATTCAGGTCTGCAATGGCCAGTTGAATGGTGGCATAATCGCCGGGAATACTTTTTATGCCGGTCAGCGGTTGTCCCAAACCCAGCATGTACGGTGCAACCGTAAAGAGGAAAAGGAATATGGCTTTCATCGTTGAAAATGAGTTTGCTAACCCCCAAATATACGTATTGTTAATAAAATAACCAATCATTTACCGTTGATTTTATATTTTTTCTTAATTTATATCATGGGATCTGTGCTTCAATATACAAATTGATCATGTTGCTCATCGTTATTTGGATTTGTTCTATCTTTGCAGATTTAAACTTAGAAAAATCATGTCATATAATTTGTTAAAAGGAAAAAAAGGAATCATCTTCGGCGCCTTGGATAATAAATCCATTGCATGGAAGATTGCCTCAAGAGCGTTTGAGGAGGGGGCCATATTTACACTGTCAAATACACCGGTAGCGCTTCGGTTTGGTGAAATCAATGAACTCGCTGCTGCATGTAACGCCGAAGTCATTCCGGCGGATGCAACGAGTGTTAAAGACCTCCAACATGTTTTTACCCGTTCTATGGAGGTATTGGGAGGCAAAGTCGATTTTGTCCTGCACTCCATCGGGATGTCAATGAATGTGAGAAAGCAGCGTGACTATGATGATCTCGATTACGATTATTTTCAAAAAACCATCGATATATCGGCATTGTCGTTTCATAAAATGCTCCAGGTTGCCAAAAAACTAGACGCCATCAATGAATGGGGGTCCGTTCTGGCTCTTTCATACATCGCTGCGCAAAGAACCCTGGTTGGATACAATGACATGGCCGATGCCAAAGCAATACTCGAATCTATTTCAAGGAGTTTTGGCTACATCTATGGCAGAGAAAAACATATCCGTATAAACACAGTTTCACAGTCACCAACACGAACGACGGCGGGCAGTGGAATCAAAGGAATTGACGGACTACTTGATTTTACGGAAAGAATGTCGCCACTTGGAAATGCAACAGCCGATGAATGTGCTGATTTCTCCATTGTTCTTTTTTCGGATTTGTCGCGCAAAGTGACCATGCAGAACATATACCATGATGGTGGTTTTTCAAGTATGGCCATGAGTCTTAAAGCAATGACCCAGTACAATAAATGTCTGGAGGCAGACGATAATTTATAGCCATTCTTTATCCCCTTTTTTTTATCTTTGCACCCCGAAATTCAGTTTTTATTAAACCTTATCATTCAATGAAGATATTAGTTTGTATTAGCAACGTTCCCGATACAACCACAAAGGTCAAATTCATCGATGACTTTAAGAAGTTGGATACCACCGGGATTCAGTGGGTTATTAATCCATGGGATGAATTGTCACTTACACGGGCACTTGAACTAAAGGATGATATTAGCAATGACATTCAGAGAGTTACTGTTGCTCATGTTGGTCTTGTTAGTGCTGAACCCACGATCAGAAAAGCGCTGGCCATTGGTGCTGATGATGCCATCAGGATCAACGCAGAGCCGGCGGATGCTTTTTTTGTGGCTGCCCAATTGACAAGTGTTATGAAGGATGAATCCTTTGATTTGATCCTTTGTGGCATTGAATCAAGCGATTTCAATGGCTCAACGGTAGGGGGTATGCTTGCTGAATTTTTAGGCTATCCTTCGGTATCCTCCGTTTCAGGGGTCAAAATTGAAAACGGCCAGGCGGTTATTACCCGTGAAATTGACGGTGGTAAAGAAATTGTCAGCGTACCAACACCGGTAGTGGTCATTGTGCAGAAAGGAATTGCAAAAGAACCCCGGATTGCCGCCATGCGTGGCATCATGATGGCCAGGACTAAAACCCTCAAAGTTTTGGAACCTGTTGCTGTTGAGTCATTGACGGAGGTGGTAAACTTCGAAATGCCGAAACCCCGTGCTGCCTGTAAATTTGTTGACCCTGAAAATCCAAGGCAACTTGTTGAACTGCTTCAAAATGAAGCTAAAATTATTTAATCTGTTCAATTAAAACAAAAACCAGAATATGTCAGTTTTAATTTTTGTAGAGAATTGGGATGGGAAATTCAAAAAACTGAGTTTTGAACTTATTTCCTATGGAGCTAAGGTTGCAGAAATGCTGAATACCGAAGCGGTTGCATTGTCTGTTGGCCAGGTTGAAACCAGTGAACTGGAGAAATTGGGGAATTATGGCGCTTCACGAATCATCAGCGCTGTTAATAGCGATATCAATGTCTTTGACAGCCAGGCCTTCACTTCAATAATTGCAGGTTTTGCCAAACAGGAAGATGCAAAAGTTGTCATACTTTCAAATAACAACACTGGGAAAGCAATCTCGCCGCGGTTATCGGTTCAGTTAAAGGCCGGTCTTGGTGCAGGGGTGAGCAAACTGCCACTAAGTATCAGTCCTTTCATCGTTTATAAAAAGGTCTTTTCTGGCAATGCTTTCAGCAATGTACTCATTAAAACCGATATTAAAATCCTGACCCTGGCGCAGAATTCATTTGAATTGATTGAGACTGCCAATAAAGCGGTCATTACATCGGCAGTAGCTGAATGGAATAGCGCATCAGTGAAAACCAAAGTCAGCGAAGTCCAGAAACAGAGTGGAAAAATACTGCTCACCGATGCTGATGTGGTTGTTTCCGGTGGCAGAGGTATGAAATCAGCAGAAAACTGGGGACCAATTGTTGAGTTGGCTGAACTTCTTGGCGCTGCAACTGCTTGTTCGCGGCCCGTTTCTGACGAAGGATGGAGACCCCACGAGGAGCATACCGGCCAAACCGGGAAAATTATTGCACCTAATCTTTACTTTGCCATCGGTATTTCGGGCGCTACACAGCACCTCGCAGGGGTAAGTTCTTCGAAATTCATTGTGGCCATCAACACAGATAAAGATGCCCCCATCTTCTCTGCCGCCCAATATGGCATTGTTGGCGATGCCAGCAAGGTTTTACCAAAACTCGTGGAGGCTGTAAAAGAACTAAAGGGGAAATAAATCTGCCATGGTCAAACAGCTCGTTTTCGCGATTACTTTGATTGCCACCATTGGGATTTTTAGTTTCACGATTAACCGCATTATCCAATATTTTAAACTTACCCGTCCGGCGTTTCCTGTACGCGATTTCAGGAAACGCCTGTGGTTGACTTTTGATGTTGCCATCGGTCAAACCAAAATTTTCCGCCGTCCCGTGATTGGTTTCTTTCATGCGTTGGTTTTCTGGGGGTTTTGTGTTATTGCCTTTGGCAGTATAGAAATGGTGATCGATGGCTTGTTTGGGACAGACCGGTTTTTAAAAATTCTTGGTCCCGTGTACGATATCATCAGTGCTTCCGGTGATGTATTTGGTTTGCTGGTGGGCGTTTCCATCATCATCTTCCTGTTTCGCCGGTTGTTTTTACACATCAAACGGTTTGAAGGCATCGAAATGAAAGCCATTTCACACATGGATGCCAATCTTGCCCTGAGCATGATTCTGCTCCTGATGATCTCACTCCTGGGAATGAACATGGCCTGTTATGCTGGCATGATTCAATCCGGAGGGGCTGCTACAGGTGTATACCCGGTAAGCAGTTTGCTGGCTGGTCTTTTCGCAGGGATACCTGTGGAAAAACTTGGATTGATCTACGAAATTTGCTGGTGGTCGCACATCCTGCTGATTTTTGTCTTTGCGAACATGTTGCCCTATTCAAAACATTTTCATGTATTCATGTCGGTTCCCAATGTTTTTTTGTCGCGGTTGGAACCATTAGGCAAATTGCAGAATATGGACAACATAACCCGTGAGGTAAAAATGATGCTTGACCCGAATACCGCATTTGCAGTACAACCTGCAGATGAAATTCCCATTGAACGGTTTGGTATTAAAGATGCCGAAGATATTTCATGGAAAAATTATTTTGACTCCCTTGCCTGCACCGAATGTGGCCGCTGTACATCGGTATGTCCGGCCAATCTCACCGGCAAACGTTTGTCACCCAGGAAAATAATCATGGATGTACGGGCCAGGATGAAGGAAAAAGGCCCGGGGATGGTGAAAAACGGGAAAGGTTATCTTGACAATAAATCATTGTTACGCGATTACATTACAGAAGAGGAATTATGGGCATGCACAACCTGCAATGCATGCGCGCAAGAGTGTCCGATCAACATCAATCATCCGGCGTTGATCGTTGACATGCGCAGATTCCTGGTGATGGAAGAGGCTTCGGCTCCGGGTGCCCTCAAAGGCGTATTCAGCAATATCGAAAACAATGGTGCTCCCTGGCAATTTTCACAGGATGATCGGTTGTTGTGGGCAAAGGATCTGGAAATTCATGTTAATTAACAATTTACATTTCAATGGAAGTTAGCAAAGTTGAAGTTCCTGTAATGGCAAATCTGCATGCACGTGGCGAACGCCCGGAGTTTCTCTTCTGGGTTGGCTGTGCAGGGGCTTTCGATGACCGTTATCAGAAGGTAACAAGGGCATTTGCGAAAATTCTGTCATTCCTGAATGTAAGTTATGCCGTTCTGGGGAAGGAAGAATCCTGTACCGGCGATCCGGCCCGGCGCGCCGGAAATGAAATGCTTTACCAGATGCAGGCACTACAAAATATTGAAATTTTCAAAGCCTACGGTATTCGGAAAATCATAACGATATGTCCCCACTGTTACAACATTTTCAAAAACGAATATCCCGATCTAGGGGCCGATCTCGAGGTGATCAATTACCTTCAGTTCCTCGATCAATGTATCCTGTCGGGTAAGCTTAAAATTGATTCGAAAGCCTTGTCAGATGTATGTGTTACCTTTCATGATCCCTGCTATCTGGGACGTGCCAACGATATGTACTTTGAGCCCCGTTCAATTCTGAAGAAACTGACATCCAACGTGGTGGAGATGGAAAGGAACCGGAGTTTTGCATTGTGTTGTGGTGGAGGTGGCGGCCAGATGTTCAAAGAAGCCGAGAAAGGTGATAAGGAAGTTTATATTGAACGTACAGAAGAGGCTTTGCGCACAGAAGCAAAGGTGATCGCTACGGCCTGTCCCTTTTGTATGAATATGATTTCCGATGGACTCAAGTCCAAAAACCGGGAAGAAGAGATCAAAAATTTTGATATTGCGGAATTAATTGTTCAATCGTTAAATATTTAATGTGTTCATAAACCAGTTGAAATGGAGAATAGAAAAGTACTGAAAAGCGGTGAGTTCCTCGTTGATGAAATTCAAGCCAACGATATTTTTATCCCGGAACAATTCGATGAAGAGCAAAAAATGATCGCACAGACGGTTCAGGACTTCCTGAACACAGAGCTGTATCCGAACATTGATCAGATTGATTCCCCCGATATTAACCTGATGCAACGTACCCTGAAAAAGGCCGGCGAACTTGGTCTGATGGGTATTTCCATTCCGGAAGAATATGGTGGATTCGGACAATCATTTGTTACTCAGATGCTTGCCGCTGAAACAATTGGAGCAGGACACTCATTTTCAGTTGCTTTTATGGCTCATACCGGAATCGGTACTTTGCCGATCATGTATTACGGCAATGAAGATCAGCGCCAGCGGTATGTGACCCGGCTTGCAACCGGCGAATTACTTGGAGCTTACTGTTTAACGGAGCCTGGCGCCGGCAGCGATGCCAATTCAGGAAAAACATCTGCCATTTTGTCTGAGGATGGAAAGCATTATATTCTCAATGGTCAGAAAATGTGGATCACCAATGCAGGCTTTGCCGACACACAGGTCGTGTTTGCAAAGATTGACCGTGACAGGGTTTTGAGCGCCTTCATCGTGGAAAAGAGCTATCCGGGTGTTGTTGTCAACCCTGATGAACACAAAATGGGAATTAAAGGATCATCTACTGCGCAGATTTTTTACAACGATGTAAAAGTTCCTGTTGAAAACCTCCTGGGCAACCGTGGTGAGGGATTCAGAATTGCGCTGAGTATTCTTCACATGGGACGCATTAAACTTGGCGCCAATGTGCTGGGCGCTGCTAAAAAGACAATTAACGACTCCGTTAAATATGCCAATGAACGTAAACAGTTTAACGTGCTGATTTCTACCTTTGGTTCGATTAAACATAAGCTTGCTGAACAGGTCATCAAAACATACGCTCTTGAAAGCGCTATATATCGTTTATGCAAGGATATTGACGACCAGATTGAACTCAACAAGGCTTCCGGCATGGATAAAGGCAAGGCCTCTGTAGAGGGAATCAGTCATTATGCTGTAGAAGCTGCAATTTTAAAAGTATACGGATCAGAAGTTCTTGACTTTATAGTGGATGAGGCTGTTCAGATCCACGGAGGAATGGGATATTCTGCCGAGATGGCTGTTGAGAGAGCCTATCGTGACTCCCGGATCAATAGAATTTTTGAAGGAACCAACGAAATCAACAGGCTGCTTGTTGTTGATACAGCCATGAAACGTGCCATGAAAGGTGATTTTGATCTTTTTGGTAAAGCAAAGGCACTGGCAGCAGATCTGGGAGCTATAAACGACGGAAAAAAAACCGATGAGTCCTATTTTGAGGAAAAACTAAGAGTAATTAAAAACTTTAAAAACCTCATCCTTGTCGTAATCCAGGGAGCTTCAGCGCACTTTGATAAAAAACTTTTGCTTGAGCAGGAGGTACTTAACAACCTTGCAGATATGATCATGGAAGTATATATCGCTGAGTCAATGACCCTGCGAATTCAGAAATTGGAAACCATGAAGGGTGTTGATCCTACGGGCATGTACCGTTCGATGCTTGATGTATTTGTGTATGATGCTGCTGATAAAATCAGAAAACCTGCTGCCGATGCCATCAATTCGTTTGTATCGGACGAACTTTATAAACCGTATAAAAATGTAGTTGAAACCCTCACCAACGTTGCTGGAATCAATGTAAAAGATGCACGGCGTAAAGTGGCGGATAAACTGATAGAAGATAACTGTTATAAATACTAAGGCTTTACTGTTTCGCTACAATCAAAGCAATTTGATTGTAGCGAAACAGAATATTTTGCAAAATTTCCTACATGTCTGTTAAAATTCTGCTTATTTCATTCTTTCTGCTCATCCTGGTGGTTGCCATTTCCAGGAAGTGGATTCTTCGATTGTTTTGTCTGTGGTATATTTCATTAAAATATGGAAGGTATAGTCACGAATTTCTGATCTATTTTAAAAATAACAACCTGATAAGCCCATATATCGCCTGTCTCAAAGATCAAATTACGTCTCATTTTCTGGTATTTAACAAAAATATTAAGAACGTTGATGAATTTCATACCGATACAGCAATTGATTTTGAAGAAATTCCATTTATGGTTAACGCCAAAAATCTGATTCAAAGGAAAGGAATTCCTGATTGCCTCAGCGCTGCTACCATTGGTGAACTCAAATTACAGGTGATCGGCTACAACGAATTCATTGAAAACTCGAAAATGAAATCAATGTATTTTCTTGTGAATGATCATTTTGTGATGGGTGAGTTTTTATTTTCTGATCTGAGACATACCAACTCGGATACCTTGATTGCCATCCTCTCATCCAAGTATTTGAATGGTAATCCGATAGGGAAAGAGTTTTTTTATATCAAAGATAAAGAAGGAAATCAGTTGAATTTTGAGAACAATGGATTCTCCATTTCCATCAAATACCTGTTTAGGGGCGATCAAACCACAAATATGATGATAGCTGGATCGTTAAAGTCAGGAACCAATTTTACTGCGAAGAACCAGATACTATTAAAAAATGAAGAGCTATTGGATCGGCTCTGATTTATCTATCACGGTTACACGAACCACAATTTCATCTTTCTCTGGAACATAGTCGACAGTAATCAGATCACTTTCTGTGAGTTTTGTTTTGATAATCTCCTCAGCGAGTGTATCTTCAACATATTTCTGGATCGCACGTTTCAACGGGCGCGCACCAAACTGGGCATCCCATCCTTTTTCAGCAATATAATCTTTGGCAGCCTCGGTAATTAAAATCTGGTAACCAAGCCCCTTAGTTCTGTCGTACAGATGTTTAAGTTCGATGTCTATGATTTTGTGAATATCCTCCCTTTCAAGTGAATCAAAAATGACCACATCATCGATTCTGTTGATAAACTCAGGTGCAAAGGCTTTTTTCAGTGCATTTTCGATTACACCACGGGCATGTTCGCTGCTGGCAGCCTGTTTGGCTGAAGTGGCAAAGCCAACACCTTGACCGAAATCTTTAAGCTGACGCGATCCGATGTTTGAAGTCATGATCACGATGGTATTTTTAAAATCAACTTTGCGGCCAAAACTATCAGTCAGCATGCCATCATCCAAAACCTGCAGCAGCAAATGAAAAACATCGGGATGGGCTTTCTCAATTTCATCCAGTAGAACAATGGAGTAAGGGCGTCTGCGGATTTTTTCAGTAAGTTGTCCACCTTCTTCGTACCCAACATACCCCGGAGGCGCTCCAATGAGACGGGAAACAGCAAATTTTTCCATGTATTCGCTCATGTCGATGCGTACGAGTGCATCCTCTGTGTCGAACAAATACTTAGACAGTACTTTTGCCAGGTGAGTTTTACCAACTCCGGTAGGCCCAAGAAAGATAAAAGTACCAATTGGTTTATTCGGATCTTTGAGACCTGCTCTGTTGCGCCGGATTGCCTTGGTCACCTTTTTAATGGCTTCGTTCTGGCCGATCACCGAATTTTCCAGTTCTGCTTCCATGTTGACAAGGCGGTCGCTCTCATTTTTTGCAATGCGTTGCATCGGTATACCGGTCATCATGGCAACAACCTCAGCCACATTCTCCTCCGAAACCGACTGACGGTTTAGTCTGGCATTTTCTTCCCATTTCTTTTTTTCACGTTCAAGACTGTCCTGAAGTTTACGCTCAGAATCACGCAAATCAGCCGCTTCCTCAAATTTCTGACTGTTGATTGCCAGCATTTTCTTTTTTCTCGTTTCTTCTATCTGGTTCTCAACGTCGATAATTTCAGCAGGAACATTGATGTTGGAAATGTGAACTCTGGCGCCGGCTTCGTCAAGTGCATCAATAGCTTTATCCGGTAAATAGCGGTCTGTAATGTATCGGTTGGTAAGTGAAACACAAGCCTTGATTGCATCATCGGTATAGGTTACCAGATGATGATCTTCATATTTTTCCTTGATGTTGTGAAGAATTTCAACGGTTTCTTCCGGTGAAGTCGGATCCACAAGCACCTTTTGGAATCTGCGTTCAAGCGCGCCATCCTTTTCGATGTATTGACGGTACTCATCCAGGGTTGTTGCACCAATGCATTGGATATCACCACGTGCCAGGGCTGGTTTGAACATGTTGGAGGCATCAAGCGAACCTGAAGCATTTCCAGCGCCCACAATGGTGTGAATTTCATCAATAAAAACAATGATGTTGGGGTTTTTCTCCAGTTCATTCAGCACTGCCTTCATCCGCTCTTCAAATTGACCGCGGTATTTGGTGCCGGCAACCAGTGAAGCCAGGTCGAGTGAAACCAGTCGCTTGTTGAATAATGTCCGGGATACTTTTCGTTGAACAATTCGGAGGGCAAGACCCTCGGCGATGGCAGATTTTCCAACACCAGGTTCACCGATCAGAATTGGATTGTTCTTTTTCCGCCGACTCAAAATCTGAGCAATGCGCTGCAATTCCTTTTCGCGGCCTACAATGGGATCAAGTCGGCCTTCTTCGGCAGCTTTGGTGATATCGCGGCCAAAATTATCAAGCACCGGGGTTTTCGATTTTGAATCCTGGGGCTTTTTGGGGCTGCCACTGAAACTTTTTCCGCTTTCGTCCTGATCTTCATCTTCTTCATCCTTTGGCAGGATATTTTCAGGATCAAACCGGGTTTCATCGTTGCCGCTGGTCAAAATGGCATTGAGCTCATCTTTTACCGAATCATAGCTTACGCCATAACTTAGAAAAGTCTTTGTTACCAGGTTATTTTCATCCTTGAGTATTGCCAGCAGCAGGTGTTCTGTGCCAATTAATTCGCTGCTAAACACTTTTGCTTCCAGATAAGTTATTTTCAGTGCACGTTCAGCTTGTTTGATCAGTGGCAGGTTTTCACCACTGGTATGTTTTTCCTTGAAATTGGTGACAGCCAGTTCCACTTTTTTCCTTATTTCTGCCAGATCAACACGAAGATTACGCAATATCCGTATGGCAAGACCTTCGCCTTCACGGATGATTCCAAGCAACAGATGTTCGAGTCCAATATAATCATTGCCTAATCGCTGTGCCTCTTCCCGGCTGTATATTAAAACGTCTTTGACGCGTTGAGAGAATTTTGCTTCCATAAATTACCTTGTTTCACAATAAGTTTAAACACCTGACAAAAATCGAACCACTTTTGTAAACGGATAAATTGTCAAGGTCTTCAAAAGTACGATTCAAATCACTCATTTATTGTTCAATGGTCATTATTTATTAACATTTGCATGTTAGTAAGACTCATAAATATTACCTGTAAAAACTGCGGTTCGAAAGGGTATTTTTACTACCTTCGTAACTTAATTACAGATATTTTATGTGTCTGTAAATCAATAAAATAATTAATGGTGAGAGATGATATGGAATCGGGAGAAAAAATAGTTCAGGTTAATATTGAGAATCAGATGAAAACTGCCTACATTGATTATTCAATGTCGGTGATTGTGCAGCGTGCATTGCCTGATGTAAGGGATGGTTTGAAGCCCGTCCACAGGCGTGTATTGTTTGGCATGTATGAGTTGGGGGTCCTATCGAACAGGGCTTATAAAAAATCTGCCAGAATAGTAGGGGAGGTGCTTGGAAAGTTTCATCCCCATGGAGATACATCAGTTTATGATGCCATGGTCAGAATGGCCCAGGACTGGAGTTTGCGTTATCCCCTTGTCGATGGACAGGGGAACTTTGGGTCCATGGATGGTGACAGTCCGGCTGCCATGCGTTACACTGAAGCGCGTTTGCAAAAGATCGCCGAAGAAATGGTGGCTGATATCGAAAAAGATACGGTTGATTTCCAGTTAAATTTTGATGATACGCTGAAGGAACCAACAGTAATGCCTTCGCGTATTCCAAATCTGCTCATCAACGGAGCTTCCGGGATTGCCGTTGGGATGGCCACCAACATGGCGCCACACAATCTGACTGAGGTCGTGAATGGAATTATCGCTTACATTGATAAAAGGGATATCACTATCCCCGAATTAATGCAATATATCAAGGCGCCTGATTTTCCGACAGGAGGGATTATATATGGCTATGATGGCGTTAAGGATGCTTTCGAGACAGGCCGCGGGCGGATTGTTGTTCGCGGCGAAACGACCATTGAACAGGATGATCATGGCAGAGAGCGCATTATTGTCAACTCGGTGCCATATCAGGTTAACAAGGCAGAAATGATCAAAAAGACTGCCGATCTGGTCAATGATAAAAAAATAGAAGGAATTTCTGATATCAGGGATGAAAGTGACCGCAATGGAGTCCGCATCGTCTATGAACTCAAGCGTGAAGCAATCACCAACGTGGTGCTGAACAAATTATATCAGATGACCGCCTTGCAAACCTCCTTCAATGTCAACAACATCGCACTTGTCAAAGGACGGCCTATGATGTTGAACCTGAAGGATATGATTGTTCACTATGTCGAACACCGCCATGAAGTGGTCATCCGCAGAACCAAATTTGATCTGGCAGAGGCGCTGAAAAGGGCGCATATCCTGGAAGGATTGCTCATTGCACTTGACCACCTTGACGAAGTGATCGCCTTGATCAGGGCATCACAAACACCGGATGAAGCAAAAGCCGGACTGATGTCAGGTTTCGGATTGAGTGAAATCCAGGCAAAGGCTATTCTTGATATGCGTTTACAGCGGTTGACCGGGTTGGAACGTGACAAAATAAAAGCAGAGTATGCCGAACTGATGAAACTGATTGATTTTCTGAACAGCATTCTGGCGGATGAATCAAAGCAGATGGATATTATTAAGGATGAATTGCGTGACATCAAGGAAAAATTCGGGGATGAGCCGCGGTCGCAAATCGTTTACGCTGCTTCAGATTTCAGAATTGAAGATACCATTCCGGATGAGAATGTCGTCATTACCATTTCACACATGGGATATATTAAACGGACGCCTCTTACAGAATATCGTGTGCAAAACAGGGGAGGACGAGGCGTAAAAGGGACAGAAATCCGCGATGAGGATTTTCTTGAGCACCTTTTTGTGGCAACGAACCACAATTACCTGCTTTTCTTTACAGAGAAGGGTAAATGCTTTTGGTTGAGAGTTTATGAAATTCCTGAAGGCGGAAAAACTTCCAAGGGTAGGGCCATCCAGAATCTGGTGAACATTGAGCCGGATGACAAGGTGAGGGCATTCATCAACGTTAAAAACTTGAAGGATGAAGATTATATCTCTTCGAATTTCATCATTCTTGCAACCAAGAAAGGTACAATTAAAAAGACTTCCCTGGAGGCATATTCCCGTCCAAGACAAAACGGAATCAATGCCATTACCATCAATGAGGGTGATCAGTTGCTGGAAGCAAAACTGACCCAGGGAACAGATGAAGTGGTGATGGCTTTGAAATCGGGCCGTGCCATCAGGTTCAATGAAAAAACCGTTCGTCCCATGGGCCGCAATGCTGCAGGTGTTCGCGGAATCTCATTCTCGGGAACCAATGATGAAGTAATCGGGATGATTTGTATTCCGCTGGACAAGAAATGCGAAGTGCTGGTGGTTTCTGAAAATGGTTATGGAAAGCGATCAGATCTCGATGACTACCGCATCACCAACCGGGGTGGAAAAGGGGTAAAAACCTTGAATATTACCGATAAAACCGGAGAAGTGATTGCAGTGAAAGATGTTACAGACAGCGATGACCTGATGATTATCAATCGTTCCGGTGTAATTATCCGTATGGCTGTTGCCAACTTACGGGTGATGGGACGTGCTACGCAAGGGGTGCGTTTGATCAAAATAGATGAGGGTGATTCTATTGCAGCAGTGGCTAAAGTTGATGTGGAGGAAGCTCCGGAAACCATAGAAGAGGTAAATGCTGATGTGATTGGAAATACCGGTGAATTCATCAATGATCAACAGGATGAGCCTATTGTGAATGATAAAACAGATGATGTGGAAAATGAAAATTAATTTAGCCCTAAGTAACCTATAATCAGCTGGTATTTTTTATCTTTGTCGGCTAAAATTCACTTAAAAGAATCATCCTAATAATCAAATCGATGAAAAAATTCGCCTTACTCTTGGTACTGGTAACCTCCATTACCATTGCATTCGGACAGAAAAATGTCCGGCAGACTGCATCTAATTACCTGAAAGATGGAAAATTGGATAAAGCCATGGAAGCAATTAACGCATGTGTTCTGGACCCGAGTACGGCTCAGGATGCTAAAGCCTGGTTTATCAGGGGAAACGTTTACCTCGAATTATCAAACACCAAGGATGAAAAATTCAAAGCGATTGATCCGGATCCACTCACCAAGGCATTGGAGTCATATAAAAAAGCGATTGAATTTGATCCCAAAAAAGAATATTACGATGATATTCTTGCGAAATTGAATTGGCAGCGTAACAATTATTACAATGCTGCAGTGGATAATTACAACAACAAACTGTACAAAGATGCAATGATGAATTTCGGCAGAGGTGCAGAGGTAATGGAATTGGCCAAAGTATCCGATACCATCGCCCTTTTAAATGCAGCCACCTGTGCATCGCTGGCCAATGAAAAGGATGCGTCAAAGGGATTTTATATTAAGTTATTAAAGGCGGAGTATAAGTCACCAGTTGTATTTATTACATTGTCTGATATTTATCGTCAGGACAAAGATTCAACAAATGCACTCAAATATGTACGGATGGGCCAGAAAATTTATCCGAATGATCTTCGGCTTTTTCTCGCTGAAACCAATATTTATTTAACCTTTAACAACACACCAAAGGCCTTGAACAATTTAAAAGTTGCATTGGCCAAGGATTCGACCAACTACTCTGTAGCTTTCGCTCTAGGGACAATTTATGATAACATTTCCAATGACAGTTCAAAAACAGTGGCACAGCGTAATGAGGCTTTTGAAAATGCCATTGGAGCATATTCCAATTCTATCCGTTTGAATCACGAGTATTTTGAAGGTAATTATAATCTTGGAGCATTGTATGTAAATAAAGCTGCAACAATTAATGACGAGGCGACAAAATTACCGCTGGAGGAAACCGCTAAGTTTGATAAATTAAAAAAAGAAGCTGACAGTTATTTAGAAAAGGCATTGCCATTTCTTGAGAAGGCTACAGAACTTCAACCAGCAGATATAAACACATTGTTTACCTTGAAACAAATTTACTCGCGAACCAACAAACCTGATAAAGTAAAAGCAGTTCAGGAAAAAATTAACGCGATTCAAAAGAAATAGGGTAGACATTGTAATATCAGGAGGAACGCCGATTCAGGATTTTCTCCTGATATTTTTATATTTAGTATTTAACATAACGTTAATTATAAGACAAATATAAATTTATATATTATTGATTATCATTTAATTAAAAATACGTCATAATTGAGGGAAATATCCAATTACCTGGTAATCAC
>JBAXFM010000039.1:0-24843 GCA_037139855.1 Bacteroidota bacterium | reverse complement strand
GTTAAGGTAACAACCGCAAACGCATTGATTGTTGTATTGACCATTCCCTTGAAGTTGACCATGTGAATACCCTCCTTCATCTGATAATTTCCTGAATGGTAATGCCCGTTGAAATAGGCTTTTACACATGAGTAACCGGATATTAACCTGAAAACCACTTTGTTATTGAAAAGGTTGTGATTGTCTTTTACAAACAAAGGAAAATGACACACCACAATGACCTTCTTTTGAGATTGTTCAGATTCTTCCAGCTGTTTTTCCAGCCACTTCAACTGGTCCCGGCCTATCCCGCCATTCCAGGGTAATCCGTTTACATGCATTTGCTGAAACTGGTCGTACACTACGTCGTTCCGTTCCTCTTTATGTTTCTTGTCCTGCGGGGCAAA
Source organism: Bacteroidota bacterium (assembly GCA_037139855.1). Lineage (GTDB taxonomy): Bacteria > Bacteroidota > Bacteroidia > Bacteroidales > FEN-979 > CAIVAT01. Next base: position 24,457 of record JBAXFM010000039.1, on the reverse strand, counting down.
AAAACTCAGGTCGTCGCCATTTAATACAATAAAACGCCAGTTGCCGAGATCCACCACATAGTAATCCTCTTTCATTCCCAACCGATCGAGCAATCCCGGCTTGAATTTATTTTTGATCACATAATCATGATTTCCCAATACAAGGTTAATGGGGGGATTGAATTGCTGAAACCGGGGGATAACACTGTCGTAACTGCGGTAATTATGATCAATCATATCACCGAGATGAAATATCGCATCCAGCGAAAGGGCATTGAAAACCTTGATACAACTGTCGAGCTTTGGCAGTGAAAGCATGTAATTCCGAATCCCTTCTGTTTCACAATTGCAATACTGGCAATCGGTCAATATCCCAACCCTTACAGGCTTGATCTCCTGCCCGTCAGCATCCGCGGAAATATTCAGAAAAAAAAGACAAAAAACTGCTGATTCGAACCATTGAAGAACCGGATGCTTGCAGAACCGAAACAGTAATTCCATAATATACTTTTGAAGGTTACCGAAAGAACTTCAAAAGTACCATTTTCTTTTGGTCTTTTCCATTAACCGGCCAAACATCATGGTAGCAAGGGTGATACCCACGAACCAGGCAACAAGCTGAAACAGATCCTGACTTTGATACAACCAGGTTGCGAGGTTGCCGATGATGAGCCACTGGATCACATACAAACTGGTGACCTGCCGGCCAATCCATTTGATTATCCTGACCATACGCTGATCGCCATAGGATATCTCCACCAACTTTACCAGTGCCAGGTATGAAATCATAAAAAGGAGTACCCATCCGAAGAAAAGAATGCCATGATGATAATATCCGTAAGGTCCATCCAGGTTATGGGTGATGGTGGCCGCATAAGGCAGGGTGACAAGAACGCCGATCCAGAGAGGAATAAAATAAACAAAATGCTGCTGAATATCAATTTTAGATGCCCATAATGTTTGTTTCAGAAACAAGTGGAAAGCATAACCAGTCAGCACGTATGCAATCCATGGAAAAACAGGGAAGTAAGACCATTCAAGTGTTCCCCCAAAAAATGCGATGGCGTATTTTGAGATCATTCCTGATGATGCAGGTTGATGAAGAAACGGGCTCACAACCGTCACCGCCACCGCCGTAAGAAAATACAACAAAGCGCTTTGCTTAAAAATTACCCGCAGAAAACCAGTCGCAATAAGGCTTAGTCCCGCCAAGGTTAAAATATCGGCCCCCAGGATAAAAAACCACGGGTTGAGATCTATCTCACCACGCATGATCTGTAACAACAGGTTTGCCGAGCGTGCGATATTAAGCAAGATCCCACCCAGGAATAACAGCCCTCCCCTTTTCAGAAAATATGTAAACGGTTTTGCGGAAGAAGCCAGAAAGTAACCCATCACAGCCAGAAAGACCGGAGCACAAACCGGACCACCCATAAACATCGATATTTTCCCGATCATACTATTATAAATGTCGGGAGCCGCAAACTGTTCCATGAGGTGTACCTGAATCATGAAAAGCACGGCAAGCCCTTTCAGCAGGTCAGCCGTGCCATCGCGTTTAAACCGGTTACCGGAGAGGTCAGTCATGAATCAATTTTCCTGAGGCCAAAATCCCATGATCTGCTTTTAACTGGTAAACATATGCACCCTTTGGCAAGTCTGCGGTTTGGATCACTAATTCGTGAAAATTGCCGTCAACCCTATAATTCTTCATCACCTTGCCTGAGGCGCTGAGTAACCTGATCTCAGCGGTGTTTACGCCATCGGGCAATTGGTATGGAATGGTTACCATGGTACTTGACGGATTAGGAAAAGCACCATTCAGGTAAACACCCCCTGTTTCAGGCACACCACCGATAGGCAAATGACCGGGCAATGAATATACCAGGGTATTTATCGTCCAATTAACGATTGAATAATCATATACATAGGCGAGCAGTTTTGTCCCGGATGATCCGGTTGAATTAACCTGCAGATAAGAACATCCCGGGATGGAAAGAAGCTCAAGTCCATTTTCGTTAACAACTTTGGTATTGTAAGTGTAATAGAACAAAACAGTGTCATAGGCATAATAGGTGTAAGCAAGTTCTACCTTGTCATCGGTATTGAACAGCGTTTCCGAAACATTGTTGATATCATACAAATACATCCCGGCCGGAACACTGAGGTTTATCGTTTTCCAAACTGAATGGTCCATGTTGTAAAGCACGCATCGCGAATTGGTAACATCCATCAGGATATACTTGTAGCCTGACACCGCCAGATTGGTAAGTCCGGTTGAAGCGGTATAGGTGTTTTCAAGGTAAATCTGGGCCCGGGTGGAGATCATGATGGTCATTAACACAAAAAACAACATTGCTTTCTTCATAATTGCGTACATTTTAAATGAGAGATCAAAATTATGCGGGTTAATCAATAAAACAGTTATGAAATTTTGTTTAAATGGTATGACATTTTAAGATAATCGCGTAAAATTATATATTGTGCGCACCTGAATGTTTGTTTTTTTTATACCTTGCACATGAATTGCATTATGCCATATTCATGCTTTTTTTGATAAAAAAAATACTGCTTTTTGTCCTCCTGGCCTGTTCGGTAATTGTGGCTGCACACAGCAAACCGTCAGCATCAGGAATGCAACGTCCTTCAAACAATACAGTGAATAATCCAAGGCACACGATTAAGGATTCCTCGCTGCATACAATGATCCAGGTAAATGATAGTGTTTACAAATGGCAGTGGGACCCCTTGAGCCATGGATGGGCCATTTCATCAAAAATCATTGAAATGGTGTATGATCCTGGCAAAAACCTGACAAGTGATATCACTCAAAAGTGGAATGGCCTGATCTGGGAAAATTTGGCAAAATACACCGCTACCTACGATGCCAGCAATAATCTGACCAGTGAATTAAACCAAAGCTGGAACGGCGCCGGCTGGGATTATACCTGGAAATACACTCATACTTACGATGCCAATAATAACTGGACAAGTGATTTGGGTCAAAGCTGGAATGGCAATGGTTGGGAAAATTCCTGGCAATGCATCTATACCTACGATGCCAGCAACAATATGACCAGCAACCTGAGCCAAAACTGGGGTGCCGGCGGATGGGAGAACTCCTCACTTTATACTTATTTATACGATGCTGCTAATAACCAAATATATGGTTTAGGCCAGAACTGGAACGTTACCACATGGGATAATTACATTCAGTTCACCTATACCTATGATGTCAACAATAACCAAACAGGTTACTACAACGAATTGTGGAACGGGAACTCCTGGGACAATTTTTCGCTTTGCGCTTATACTTATGATTCAAACAACAACAGGACAACTGGTACTGTGCAATACTGGGATGGTTTTGAATGGATAAATACATGGCATTTCAATGATTATTATGATGCCAGCAATAATTTAACTCTTGAATCAGGTCAACTCTGGAGTGGAAGTGACTGGGTTAACTCCTGGCAATGTAACTACACCTACGACACCAATAATCTGACAAAAAGCGAATCATATTTGCAATTTGATGTTACCGGAACAGAAATTACCAGTGGCGACAGTACCTGGTATTATATTGACCATGCGGTTGGAATTGCCGAATTGATTACACACAATGGGTATTCTGAAGTTCATCCCAATCCGAATGGCGGAAAATTTATAATTACCAGCATGAACGATGTAATCGCTATTGAAATTTACAATTTATCCGGTCAATTGGTTTATTCTGATTTCAACATCAACCAGCGAACTTCAAAGGAAATCGATTTGTCAAACTTGGGTAAAGGCATGTACATTGTAAAAACTCATACCGGTACAAAAAATCATACCGAAAAAGTTTTTGTTCAATAGCCGGTTCCGGTTAATGCAAAAATGCAAGGCAAAGTTCTGCCTGTTTATGTTTTGGGAATTGTAAATTTAAAAACACTCCCTGAATTCAGTATTGATTCCACCCATATTTTGCCGCCATGCAGTTCAACTATTTTTTTACATTGAGCCAGACCAATGCCTGTTCCGCCAAATTGGTCGCGGTTATGCAATCGCTGAAAGATGATGAAAATTTTGTCTTTGTGTTTGCTGTCAATGCCAATCCCATTATCTTTCACCGAAAAGAGCCATTCTTTTCCCGATAGAACGGCTGAAATATCTATCATCGGAAATATATTCTTTTTTTGGAATTTGATGGCATTGTTAACCAGGTTTTGAAACAGGAGTCTCATTTCTGTTGCAAAACAGTTTATGGTTGGTAATTCATGAACCGTTATTTTTGCTTTGCTTTTTTCAACTGATCCGGCCAGATCACTGAGAACAGCCTCTAAAATGATGTTGCAGTCGGCAATAGTCTTCACACTCTTTTTTCCCAACAATGAATAATCAAACAATCCATTTACAAGTTCCTTCATCCGGCTTGCTGAACTGTAAATGAAATCGAGGTATTTATGACCATCTTCATTAAGTTTACCGGTATGACCGTCTTTGAGGAGTTGTGTGAAGTTGGTAAGTGTGCGCAGCGGCTCCTGAAGATCATGGTTGGTGATATAGGCATATTGTTCCAATTCATTCAGGTGAAAAGTGAGCGCCTTGTTGGTGGTTTCGAGTTGGCTGGTACGCTCTGCAATGCGTTCTTCCAGGGTTTCATTCCATTTGCGACGCTCGCTGTCTGCACGCTTGCGATCAGTGATGTCTACCACAAATCCTTCAAAATACAAAATCTTGCCTTGTTCATCTTTGATTGCCTGTGCATCCTCATAGAACCAGATTTTATGACCATCCTTATGCTTAACTTCATATTCCCAGCCATTCACAACACCATGTTCTTCCATCATTTTCAGGAAGTCCTCACGGTCCTTTGGGTTATAATACGCATCTTTTGAAATGTCCTTCCGGGTGTTGATCATCTCTTCAGGCGAATCAAACCCATACATTCTTGCCAGCGCAGGATTCACAGCACGATAGGAGCCATCAATGTTGGTTTGAAAAATACCTTCCTGCGCGTTTTCAAAAAGATGGCGGTATTTTTGTTCACTTTCTTTTAATATTGCTTCTGTTTTTATGCGCTCTGTAACATCCATCATCACCCCTTCATGATAAAGAATGTTTGTTTTTTCATCAAAATTCAACCAACCGTGATCTTCAACCCAAATCTCAGATCCATCCTTCTTTTTCATCCGGTAAATCCCGATTCCTTTAAGATTTTCCATCAAAACAACATTTTCCCGGTCCTCCAATGTGAAATAAAGCTGCGTCTTTATATCAATGGCCATCAGCTCCTCCTTGCTAGAATAACCCAGCATATTTACCATCGCAGAATTCACATCCACAAATTTTCCTTCATGGGTGCTTTTATAGACCCCAACAGGCAGTTGTTCCATTAAATTGCGGTAATGTGCTTCACTTTTCTGTAACGCTTCTTCCGGTTTGTTGCCTGGATTCTCCATTATAAACTAATTTTTCGGTTACTTCCATTTATAGGAATAACCTGATAAAGGTAATAATAATAGTTTAATGAAATTTATCCCGGTCAGGATTGTCACCCCGGTGTTATTATTGTGTCAAAAAGTTGCATCATTCACATTTTCTTAATCTTGAATCTGACTAAAATTCATTATTTTTATGACTTGGTTATTTAATGCCTTTTCGACAATTTAAAATTCAGTTTATGAACCTCATTGAATTAATTAAAAAACGCCATTCTGTCAGGGATTATAAAAAAGATCCGGTTACTGATGAAATCTTAAAACAAATTCTGGAGGCAGGCAGGCTTGCTCCTACAGGAGCAAACAGGCAGCCGCAACGATTAATAGTAGTGAGAGAGAAGACCGGGCTTGATAAAATTAAGAAAGCAGCAAATGCCTATGATGCTCCATTGGTGATTATTGTTTGTGGTGATCACAACGTAGTTTGGAAACGCCATTTTGACGGCAAACAAATTACCGATATCGATGCAAGCATTGTTACCCATCATATGATGCTGGCAGCAACTGAACTTGGCTTAGGGTCAGTTTGGATTTGCCATTTTAAACCCGATGTCATCAGAACTGAGTTTAACTTGCCCGATCACATTGAACCCGTTAATATTCTTGCTATTGGTTATGAAAATGAACAATTGGGTAATTCAAGACCCCGTACAACAAGAAAGCCAATAGAAGAAACGGTTTTTTATGAAACATTCTGAAACTTCAAATTATCTCATAAAAAACTAAATATCATCGATGCGCCTTTGCAAAGAATTTTTTCTGCTGATTATGATGCTTTGCCTCCACTTTTCAGGGATTCCCCTGGGAGAATTCAACACATCGATCCAGGCACAAACCCAGACATTAATTTTACAGCCCGGACCAACGGATGGAACGGATGCATCGATGAGAACTGACCATCCGGATATTAACTATGGGACAGATCAGGATTTTATTGCCAACACATGGACCGTACAGGGCAATTTTTTTATTATGCGCAGCCTGATTCAGTTCGACCTGACTTCCATACCTTCCAATTCTATCGTTATCACTGCCAGCTTGTTTTTATCGACAGACCTGACCTCAGGTCATCATCAGCTTAATTCGGGGCTGAATACATCATACCTGTATAGGGTTGTTGAATCCTGGGCTGAAAACCAGGTAACCTGGAATACACAGCCAGCCTTTTCAATGTCAAATCCCGTAATTCTGCCTGTATCCGTATCAGATACAGCACATTATGAGGTGGATGTCAAATCACATGTTCAGGATATGGTGTCGAATCCATCGGCGAATTTCGGATGGCTCTTCAAACTACAGACAGAAGCGCTTTACCGTTGTATGGTGTTCGCTTCCAGTGATAATACTGTGCCTGCCTGGAGACCAGAATTGACAGTGGTGTTTTGTCCAATACCAGGGTCCACCAGTATGATTCTGGGACCTGACAACGTTTGCCAGGGTGATACAGGGAAGATTTATTCAGTTCTTCCGGTTCCTTATGCCTCAAATTACTCCTGGAGTTTGCCTCCGGGTGCAACTATAGCAGGTGGAGCCGGAACAAATATCATTACGGTCAGTTTTTCAATGAATGCTGTTTCCGGACCCATTTCTGTTTATCCCTACGACTCCTGTGGCGCAGGACCGGCTTCACCTCCTTTCCCTGTAACCGTGAATCCGATACCGGTTCCCGCACTTACCGGACCACCTTCAGTTTGCCTGGGTGCAACAGGAAATATCTATTACACCGACGCTGGAAAGACTAACTACCTATGGAATGTCTCACCGGGAGGAACAATTACGGCCGGAGGCTCTGTTTCCGACAGTAACATCGTGGTGACATGGACCTCGCCCGGAACAGGTTATGTTTCGGTGAATTACACCAATGCAACCGGCTGTTCATCTGTGAATCCTACTACATTACAGGCAGATGTTAAAACTTTGCCTGTTCCCTCGATTACAGGTACTGATACTGCCTGCGTCTTCTCAACCGGGAATACCTATGCAACAGAACCAGGAATGACGGCCTATGCCTGGGGTGTTTCAGCCGGTGGCATCATTACATCGGGATTTGGCACCAACTCAGTGACAATAGAATGGATTACTGCAGGGCCGCAGTCTGTCAGCATACTTTATACTGACCAATTCGGTTGTACTGCTGCTGAACCTTCCTCTTTTCCTGTCAATGTTAAGCCTCTGCCTGAACCAGCCGGGATTGTAAACGGCCCCTCTCCTGTTTGTGCAGGGGCTGAAATGGTGGTTTATTCAGTGGCTCCGGTGGCCAATGCCAGTTCTTACATCTGGACACTGCCCCCGGGATTTTCAATCGTATCGGGGTTCGCAACCAACATGGTCACCGTCAGTGTCTCGGCCAATTGTCCCGGTGGGAACATCATGGTACATGCAAACAATCATTGCGGGAACGGCTTGCCTTCCCCGCCATACCCGGTAATAGTGAATTCTCCGCCGTCAGGGAATGCGGGGCCGGATGGATTGACCTGCCAGAACACCCCCTTTAAAGTCTCACATTCCTTCGCATCAAATTACAGCGTAATCCATTGGCATTCAAACGGACCAGGACTATTAACCGATACGATGACTTTATCTCCAACATATATCCCGGCTCCCGGAGAAATTGGCCAGGTAAAGCTCACAATGGTCGTTTCAGGATTGCTCCCCTGCGGCATGGATACTTCCGTAATGATCCTGGATATTCAACCAATAGCCACAGTCCTTGCAGGCAGTGACCTGAATACCTGCGGGCAAACACCGGTAATAATAACAGGATCATCTGCAACGGATTTTCAAACCCTTTTTTGGACCACTTCCGGTTCGGGGTCATTTAATGATTCCTTTATTCTGCATCCGGCATATTCTCCGTCAGATTCAGATTTTACCGCAGGAATCGTAAGGCTCATCCTGCATGCAACCTCTTCAGAACCCTGCGAAGCAGTTACCGATTCGGTATTGCTGACTCTTAACAAAAAACCCGTGGTTAATCCGGGACCTGATGGGACAATTTGCCAGACAATGACCTTCCCTGTGGCCGGCGTGACCGCTTCTGATTTCAGCAGTTTCACCTGGGTTCACGATGGGACAGGGATTCTTTCCAGAACAAACACCCTGTCACCGGTTTATACACCGGGAACCGCTGAAACCGGAAATGTAACGATAACCCTGAAAGTCTTCGGGCAATTTTCATGCAAAGACGAGATTGCTTTTGGCCATATGAATGTCGGGATTTTCACCCCGGTTAAAGTTAATGCAGGAGCCGACCTGTCGATAGCGTACAATACCAGTGCAACACTCATGGCTGAAGTGAGCGGGGGAACTGGAAACAATGCATATCATTGGGAACCTTCATCCCTTGTTGAGAATGATACAACCGGTGCAACACAAACCGTTTCCTTGGAAAATGACACCGTATTAATTATCACCGTCACCGACAAGGTTACGGGTTGCAGCACTTCAGACAGCATAAAGATCAGTGTAGGCCAGGGTGAAGATCCGGAGCATTGCATTAACATCTATAATGTCATCACACCCAACGGGGATGGGATGAACGACACCTGGATCATTGATTGTATTGACCTCTTTCCTGAAAACAGTGTCGAAATCTTTAACAGGTGGGGCGATCGGGTGACTTCCTATAATGGTTACAATAATACGACCCGGGTTTGGAATGGGAAAAACCAGGATGGCAATCTATTACCTGATGGCACGTATTTTTATATTGTGAAAATCAATAACGGGCAAACCTTTAAGGGTTGGGTTTTTCTGCGTTCAGGATTATAGTTATCCGACCTTTCATAATGTGTAAATTGGGGATAACAAGCAAATAGCTGAAAAGTTTGTTAGCGGCGGATTAGTTTACGTCAACAACATGGATGTTTTTAGTTTTGGAATAAAGGTACTCTCTTGTTTTAATTCACATTCCCAAAACCGTATAACCTTCCATCCCTGCTCTGTTAACTTGTTAGATACGAGGTTATCCCTTGTTTTAGTTCTCTCAATTTTATTGTTCCAATATTGAATATTTGTTTTTGGTATCAGATTCCGACAATTATGCCCGTGCCAGAAACATCCGTCTATGAAAAGAACAATCTTTAATCTAGGGAAAACGAAATCAGGATTTCCAAACAATTTATAGTTTCTTCTCCATCCACAAATCTTATATCTTTTGAAATAGCTTATTACCTTAATCTCCGTCGATAAGTTGCCACGTGATTTTATAGCACGCATAATCTTGGACCTCAAATTACCTTTTGTAATTTCCTTAATTAAATGCTCCGAATTCATGTTCAGTTGCAAAAAAGATAGTTTGATCAAACCGTCTTTCAGGACTAAGCATTTTTTCACCTCCATTTAATATTATTTCTGGGAGGATTGAGGGTGGTAATAGAGGCATTGTTAACCTTGGTGATTGCATATACCCTCTTGTAACTTTACCACTCAGTGCAAATTCCTTATCACTTTGTAATCCAAATGTCATTTGAGTATAAATATTTTCAATATGGGTCTTGCCAGAACAAGAGATCTCATAAAGTATTCTCGCCAATCTTGCTGTAGTTCTTAGGGGTCTGTTTACTTTGTTATTACCTGTAGCAGATCTTTCTATAAATAGACGACAAAGTGCGTAATCACTCCAAATAAAAATATCAAAGGCATGGTCATCAAGAATAGGGGATTTCCCCTTTGTTTTCCAGATAGGTTGAAGTAAAAATGGTTTTTGGCTTTGATAGAATTCTCTCTGAAATGAGTCAAGTGAGGCAATGATAGGTGCTTTCAAAGATGATATTTCAATTTGATTATCCCAATGTTGAATTCCGTGACATGTTGGTTCAAAGATTTCGCGCACTCTTCTTAGATTATGTTCTATTGTATCAGCAATTCCCAGTGCACAATAAGATGTAGTAGCAGGACGAATAACAATTTCGGAACCCCATCTTGATTCATACTGCCTAAAAGTTGTACTATCTGGGATTACTGTCAATTTAACTTCAAGTGGTCGTGCCCAATTACCTTCACTTTTAATTACTAAGTCAATATGACCAATGTCATCAAAAGCAAATCTTTGATAAGGCAAATACTTTGTTTCAAATGCGAAGAATAATTCATTATTTGGTTTAGAAGTATTGAAGACCTCATCAAATCCTATCTCGTCTGCTACTACATTTAGCTCTGAATCCAGATTAAGATATACTGCTTTTAGATTCTTATCCCTCATATAACATGCTAATGATGCTGGAAAAGAACTATTAAACTGATTCTTCCCCCATAAATCATTCCCATTTCGATTGGAGTTAGTTATACCATAAAGTGCAGGTTGATTCATAGGCTGTTAATAACTTAGGACGTCAATTAGTTGACGTCAATGAAATATTTAGTACTTTTACAAATCTAATACTAATTTATGAATACTATTGATCTTTTCTCTGGTTGTGGGGGCATGAGTCTTGGCTTTATGCAATCTGGGTTTCATATCCTATGTGCATATGATAATTGGAAGCCAGCGATCACCTGTTACGAGAAAAACTTTGATCACAGTATCAAACCAGCTGATTTAAGTGACACTACTGCCATAATAAATGAATTAAGACCATTTAGAATAGATGCTATAATTGGAGGACCACCTTGTCAAGATTTCTCCCATGCTGGCAACAGGACAGAAGGGAAAAGGGCTGATTTAACCGAATCTTTTGCAATAATCGTTGAAAACATAAAACCTACATGGTTTGTGATGGAAAATGTAGATAGGATAATTAATAGTAAAGCCTATGCAAAAGCCCGTGATAGATTTCATCGTTCAGGTTATGGGTTGACTGAAATAGTCTTGGATGCCAGTTACTGTGATGTCCCCCAAATAAGAAAACGTTTTTTCTGCATTGGGAAACAGAATGAGGTTGATGGGTTTCTTAATGGAACATTGAACTCACGCCTTGCCAACCAGCGAATGACGGTCAAAAATTATTTAGGTAATCGTATTGATATTCAATATTATTATCGTCATCCTAGAAACTATAATCGACGTGCGATATTTTCAGTGGATGAGCCTTCTCCAACCATAAGAGGAGTCAATAGACCTGTTCCACAAGGTTATAATGGGCATACTAATGACCCAGTTCAAATAAATCCAAGTATTCGTCCGTTAAACACAATAGAAAGGTCTTGGATTCAAACATTCCCAGTGTCCTTTGTGTTTCCTGGTACAAAGACAGAAACAGAGCAGTTAATAGGGAATGCTGTTCCAGTAAATCTTGCAAAGTATGTTGCAGACAGCATAATTTTATTTGTACAAGAATCTATCAATGAAACTTATGGAATTATTAAAAATGAGTTTATTGAATGGCTTATTCAAAATAAATTTTTAAAACAGCGATCTGCCAGAGATGTTTTCTCCAGATTAAAAAGGGCAGCTTTGTTAGTTGAAATTGACACCGCTCTTGAAACAGAGGATTTGATGTTTAGATTATCAAAACAAAAAGGATTTAAAGACCTGTCGGGATATCTCAAGTCCCAAATTAAAAGATCTATTAAGCTTTTCATAGAATTTAAAGAGTTACGGCAAAATAAACTTTCTGCTTAGTCAATTACCTTTCTGACAGCGATTTATATTTTTACTGAAAAATATAAAATCAGGTCATCCTCCTGATTGTCATTTCTCTCAACATTTCCTTATTCTTAATCGCAGCGTTTTCGAGGTGGTTAAAAACCGGTCTGTGGCGTTTTAATGGGTTTCAATATTTGCTCGTCCAAAATTCTTTTACGACTTTTGCGGCCGTAAAAATATTTGAAAAAGAAACTTGTTAAAATACAACCCACAGAACCTTCCTTTATGAGAAAAGCAGTGCTTCTTTTTTTGACAGCAATCCTGTTTCTAACCATTTCAAATGCCCAAAACCCAAAGTGGCTGAATTATTCCCGTGGAAATGAAATCTCTGCGATGGCAGAAGAGGGCAATATAATGTGGATAGGCACCTCCTGCGGATTGGTGAAACTTGATAAGACAACCGGTAGTCACTTTGTTTACAACAATGCAAACTCAGGACTGCCGGGTAACAATATCACAGCGATTGCTGTCGATGGAACTGGGTCAAAATGGATTGGGACTAACAGCGGAATGGTGAGATTTGACGGCACAAACTGGACAATTTATGATACCTTGAACTCAGGATTGCCTTCAAACAATGTATCGGTCATCACCATCGACGGTAACGGGGTAAAATGGATTGGGACTACCCACAGTGGATTGGCAAAATTTGATGACACAAGCTGGATTTCATACAATACGTCAAACTCGGGGTTGCCGAATGATTTGATCAGTGACATCGCCATTGATAAAAACGGAACTAAATGGATTGCAACATTTTGGGGCGGTGTGGCAAAATTTGATGGTACAACCTGGACTACTTACAACGTCTCGAATTCCGGTTTGCCTAATAATGTTGTTTATGGAATTGCCATCGACGGAAATGGGAATAAATGGATAGCAAGCTATATGGGAGGGTTGGCAAAATATGATAATAACAACTGGACCGTTTATAAAGAAACCGATTCGGGTATTTATCTCAATTATTTAATTTCAGTTGCAGTAGGTTCAAGCGGGGTGATATGGGCCGGGACAATGTTGAGCGGGTTGTTCAGGTTTAACGGAACCAGCTGGACGAACTATACCAAATCCAACTCGGATTTGCCGGCAAATGATGTTTGGCATATTGTCATCGACTCAGGCGGTTCCGGATGGATTGGAACCCATGACGAGGGTGTTGTAAAATTTGACGGATCAATTTGGACAGCTTATAACACATCGAATTCAGTTCTCCCCAATAATTATATCAGTTCGATCGTCCTGGATGGCACAGGGAATAAGTGGCTTGGTACAAGCAAAGGATTGGCAAAGTTTGATGGCGTAAATTGGGACATTTACACCCCGGTAAATTCGGGATTGCCGTCAGAAATTATCACATCCATAGCCATCGACGGGAGCGGGAACAAATGGATTGGAACATTCGATGAAGGATTAGCAAAATTTGACGGGACCAACTGGAAACTATTCAACCCCTCAAACTCCGGGTTGCCGCAAAAAAATGTTATAGCCATCGGCGTTGAAGGAAACGGAACAAAGTGGATTGCGACCATGACCAATGGTCTGGCGAAATTTGATGATGTCAACTGGACTGTCTATAATCCGTCAAACTCGGGGTTGCCTTCTCCTTTAATTTCATCTATTGCCATCGCCGGAAACGGGATCAAGTGGATTGGTACTACAAATGCCGGATTGGCAAAATTTGATGGGACAAACTGGACGGTATACGACACGGTAAACTCAGGATTGCCTGCAAACTGGATTCATTCAATCACTCCGGAAGGAAACGGCACAGTATGGATCTGCACCCGCGATGGCGGAATTGCCAGGTTTGACGGGACAAACTGGACCGTTTATAACCGATCAAATTCGGGTTTACCAGGCAATGATGTGTATTCCATCGTCATCGATGGAAACGGTACAAAGTGGATCGGCACTTATGCCAGCGGAGTGGGAAATCGCGGAGGATTGGCAAAATATGACGGGACCAATTGGACCATTTTTGATGAAAGTAACTCTGGTATACCCCAGAATTTCATTAACACACTTGCCATTGACGGGAACGGTATAAAGTGGATCGGAACCAACGGCGGCGGATTAGGGGCCTACAGTGAAAGTGGTTTCCCATTTGCCATTGAGGAAATATCCCTGTCAAAAAACAACCTGAAGGTTGTTCCGAATCCTGCAACCGGTTTGATTACTGTTGAAACACCGGATAAAGGAATTATTTCGATCATGGATCTCAACGGCCGGGAGGTTTGGCAGCAAACAATCAATGAATCAAACACACAATTTGATGTTAGCCCCCTCCGCGGAGGCATTTACCTTGTGAAACTGATCGGAACATCCACGGTTCATACAGGGAAACTGGTGAAACAATAGGTCTTCAGATATCCGTTTGCAACACCCGAATCAACCAGTAGTTTTGGAATAAAGAAAAGTAAAAAGCTTCTGAAATCTATCGGAATAACGTTTATTTGCATTGGGATTTTCTTAATGGTTGTTAATTTTGTGATGATGTTGAATTGATTAATAAATAATCGTCAAAAAAAGAATGAATGAAAAAAACAGCCTTAACAATTACAGCAATTATTTTAATGTATTCCATTTCTTATGCTCAAACCCCTATTCCCGGTGGCAATGTAAGCGGAACATGGACACTTGCCGGTTCCCCGTATAATGTCCATGGTTCAATAATGGTTCCCGATGCCTCAACCCTGACCATTGAGCCGGGGGTAACGGTAAATTTCCAGGGAAAATTCAAGATGCTTATCCTAGGACAAATACTTGCCATTGGCACTGTAGCTGATTCAATAACCTTTACAGCTTCCGACACATCCAATGGGTGGCGTTCCATACACTTTGACGGAACACCTGCTACCAACGACACATCAAAATTCATTTATTGCAGAATCCGCTATGGCAAAGCGACAGGTACTGCACCGGATGATGATGGCGGGGGATTTCATTTCAACGATTTTTCCAGGGCCATTATTTCCAACTGCCTTATCTCACATTGCCTGGCAGATAATGCCGGCGGCGGGATTTTTTTTAAGACAAGCAGTCCGGTTATTATCAATAATAACATTGCAGACAATCACGCCTGGAATGTGGGAGGAGGGATTTTTTGCAACAACAGCAACCCGACCATCATTCACAACATAATTGCCTGCAATACAACTGTTGGAAACGGCGGGGGAGGAATTTCCTGCCTCGGCAGTGAACCTGACATTCTTTACAATATGATTTTTAATAATGTCAATAATCCAAATATTTTTTCCTGTGGCGGGGGGATCTGGTGCAACGGTTGCAGCCCATACATCATTGGCAACACGATTTCGAACAATGCATCTGCCTGGGGAGGTGGGATTTGCAGCAGCGGCGGCAACCCCACCATCATTAATAATACCATTACCAACAATACGGCTGATGAAGGAGGTGGAATTTTATGTTCCATCGGCAGCAACGCGACCATCACAAATAACACCATTGCGAACAACAGTGCGGCTAATGGCGGAGCGCTTCATTGCAAAGACTCATCCAATCCAACATTGCGCAATACAATTTTATGGGGCAATACTGCGAGCTCAGGCGGGCAGCAGGTGAATTTAGCGGATGAGGGCAGCGACCCGAATTTTTACTACTGCGATGTTCAGGGGGGTACAGGGGCATTTGAGATTAACTCAAATTTTTATACCGGAATTTACCAAAATAATATAAATTCAGAACCGCTTTTTGTTGCACCTTCCGACAGTAGTGGTACAGGATCTAACGGAGTACCTGCTGATTGGTCATTGCGGGACGGTTCGCCCTGCTACAATGCAGGAGACCCGGCCGGCACTTATCCCCCAACAGATAAAGTCGGCAATCTACGGGTTGCCAATGGCATAATAGATATTGGAGCGTTTGAATACCAGTGGCCTATGGGTATAAATCCGGTCAATAACAAGAATGAACAGATCATATACCCAAATCCCGTGGTCGACTACCTTGTTATTGAAAATGCTCAAAAATCCATCATGGAAATTTCAAGTATCCATGGACAGATACTTAAAACAATCAATAATGACTGTTTAAAGACAACTATTTATCTTGGAAATTTACAAGGCGGGGTGTATGTGATAAAAGCTATTACAGACAATTCAGTTACTTATAACAAATTCATAAAACGTTAACTACCCTTTACAGAATGAGCTTGCGGCCGGGCAATACGGGGCAATAAGATAAAAGTGTCAGAGATGAATAACAATCGCCAATTTGATGAAACATGAACAATGTAAATTTAATCCTGATAATATTTCTTCTTTATTCATGCGGGAGCAGGAGCAAAGACAATGATAAAGATAAAAGCGGAATAGACTCTTTAAAACAGGATTCCCGATCAACAAATATTTGGGAAAAAACAGAGAACAAGACAATTTGGTTTAAATCGGATTCGAAGTTATATCATTCAATTGATTCCTTACCGAAAGAATTTATTGAATTCTATGAGAAATTCATTTCAGATTCAAACTTTCAAAAAGAGCATATAAATTTTCCAATCATAGCTGTAATTGCAGAATGTGATTCGACCATAGACCTGACAAATAAAAATTGGGAAAATTATACCTGGGATTTCAGGAAGGATTTCAACAATCCTATTGACAGTAATTTGATTTATTTAAATAATGATCGATTCTATTTCGAATGTAACAGGAATGAAATAGGACTTCTGTTCCAAATTGGCTTTGAGAAAATTAATGGAAAATGGTTTCTGACTCTTTATATTGTAAACACTTGTTAATCAAAATCAACCTGGCTCTGGTAAACAGCCAACCATTACAATACTGGCTTATACCGTGCCTATCGGGGTTCAACCGTTGCTTCAATTGCCTTCCAAACAATGAAGGCGGACAGTGCATTGATAACCTGAATCAGTCGCCGTAAACACGGACCTGGTCAAGATGACAATTATTCCCGTAATTTGACATAAAATCAAATCCAATATATATGCTGGATTCAATGGGGTAAGTTACGAGAGGTACCGTGATGATCTTCCATTCCGATAAGGGGCCGGGCCGGTAAATTGTTGCAGCAGTCACCCAGGTGGTGCCGTCATAAGACCATTGAACGTTGACATAATCCGTGCTTGCGACATAACCTGGGTCGGTCATCCATGCAAATTCAACCGAGATCCCATAACGTCCGATGACATTGATAGGCACAGTGTTTCTTAACCTGTTTTCCGTCCCTTTGGGAGCATCATATGAATTAAATTCCACCATTCGCGACCCGCTGTAAGGCAGGCATGATGGGTAAAAGCCATTTGCATTGAAATTGATGTAGTTTCCTCCGCTGACCAAATTGGTTGCCCACCCCGTTGGCGGAGTCTGCCCGATTGCGACACTTTCAAAATTCTCGGTAAAAATGGTGACTGGTGAACATGAATGGGTGGAAAAGGAAAGGGTAGTCGGCTGTGATACATTGCATGAACTATAGGCCCAGAGGTACCTTGTATAATTGGTGTTACAGGACAGGTACTGCTCGAGGTAAGAACTTACATTACCCAGGTCGGTGGCTGTTGAATAATTATTGACGGTATTTATTTTGAATCCTGTTTGATTTGCAGAGATTCCCCATTTCCAGAGAATCGAAGTGCTGGACGAAAGAGTTGAAATGAAGGAAGGGGCATCTGTCAGGCAGGGGGCGATCCCGTTCCAGGTACCGTTTGACCTTATGTTGATCACACCGGTACCATTGGTTCCACAGTTGGTACAGTAGATCATGAGACCATCAGCAGGATTAACGATTGCGTTGCGCTGGTCAACGGTCAGACGGGGGAACAATACCCCCTTGCCTGGTGAACTCACGTCGAGCATTGCAGAATTATCGGGTGCAGCGTTGGTCGGGCTGATCGATACCTGTGCACCGGCTGTTATGGAAAGAATGCATCCTATAACTAATATCAGATGTTTGATGTTCATAGTCAGATTATTACCCCCTCAAGAAAAACCCGCATAAGGTGTTGATATTATGCGGGTTAATTAAACTGATGTAGCCCCACCGGGAATCGAACCCAGATTTAAAGTTTAGGAAACTTCCGTTCTATCCATTGAACTACAGGGCCAGGGGAATTTCGAATATTGAATAACGAACTACGAATTTCGAATTGCAAAATTAAGAATTTATTTGACATCAGCGCCGTTGGCTACACCTTCACCGGGCGTAACAAAGAACAGGGTGCCATCGGGATTTTCGGCCATCAGGATCATTCCCTGCGATTCAATCCCTTTGAGTTTGCGAGGGTCGAGGTTGATCAGGATACAAACGCGTTTGCCGATGATCTCTTCCGGGTTGAAAAATTTTGCAATCCCCGAAACGACGGTTCGCTGATCAAGGCCGGTGTCGATTTTCAGTTTCAGCAGCTTGTCTGTTTTGGCTACCTTTTCTGCCTCAAGGATTGTTCCGACACGGATGTCCATTTTTGAAAAATCTTCGAACCCTATCGCCTCCTTGCCAGGTTTTACAGGGGTTTTGGCCTGCATTGCTTCATTGGCTTCGCGGGTTTTCAATAATTTTTCTACCTGTGCATCAATGGCGGTGTCGTCAATCTTGTCAAACAGCAACTCCGGCTGGTTTAACAAGTGGCCGGGAGTTAACCAGTTAAGCAAAGCAGCCTCATGCCATTTGAATGACGGTAGATTGAGTATATGCCTGATTTTGGCAGCAGAAAACGGAAGAAATGGTTCAGCCACAATCGAAAGTTGGGCACAGATCTGCAGGGAAATGTTCAAAACAGCACCCACCCTGACAGGGTCGTTGGTGAAAACTTTCCACGGTTCATTTTCTGTCAGGTATTTGTTCCCTAACCGGGCAAGGTTCATCATTTCCGCCAGCGCTTCCCGGAAACGATAGCTTTGGATGCTTGCTGCAATGCGTCCGGGAAATTGCCTCATCTCCTCCAGTGCTGCCCGATCACTGTCGGTAAAAGCGGCAGCGTCAGGAACTTTTCCTTCAAAATACTTGTGCGTCAGCACAATGGTACGGTTTACGAAATTCCCAAGAATGGCCACAAGCTCGCTGTTGTTCCTGGTCTGGAAGTCCTTCCAGGTGAAATCGTTGTCTTTTGTTTCGGGGGCGGCTGAGGTGAGTACATATCTCAACACATCCTGCTTGCCGGGGAATGCTACCAGGTATTCGTGAAGCCAAACCGCCCAGTTTCGCGAGGTGGATATTTTGTCGCCTTCCAGGTTGAGGAATTCGTTGGCAGGAACATTGTCGGGAAGGATATAGGTGCCTTCAGCCTTCAACATGGCCGGGAAGATGATGCAGTGAAATACGATGTTGTCTTTGCCAATAAAATGGACAAGCTTGGTTTCGGGGTCTTTCCAGTATTTTTCCCAATCGGACGTAAGTTCCCTGGTGGCGGAGATGTAACCAATGGGTGCATCAAACCAAACATACAGCACTTTTCCTTCAGCGCCCTCCACCGGAACTTTCACCCCCCAGTCAAGGTCGCGGGTAACGGCTCGCGGTTGCAGTCCCTGGTCGATCCATGACTTACATTGCCCGTAAACATTGATTTTCCAGTCATCCTTGTGGTCTTCAAGGATCCACTCCCGTAGCCAGGGTTCGTATTCATCCAGCGGAAGAAACCAGTGCCTCGTTTCACGCAAAACCGGTTTGTTCCCACTGAGCACCGATTTAGGTTCAATCAGATCCGTGGCATTCAATGAGGTGCCGCATTTTTCACACTGATCGCCATAGGCTTTTTCAAAACCGCAATGGGGGCATGTTCCGGTGATGTAGCGATCGGCAAGAAATTGTCCTGTGGCTTCATCAAAATACTGTTCCGACACCTTTTCGATGAACTGTCCGGCTTCATACATCTTGCGAAAGAATGCTGAAGCAGTTTCATGATGCATTGGATTCGATGTGCGGGAATAGATGTCAAACGAAATTCCAAAATCCTCAAAGGATTTTTTAATGATCCCATGATATTTGTCTACAATATCCTGTGGTGAAACACCCTGCTGCAAAGCTTTGATCGTAATAGGTACGCCATGTTCATCCGATCCGCCGATAAAAATAACATCCTCATCGTTCATTCTCAGAAACCTGACATAGATGTCGGCCGGTACATACACCCCGGCGAGATGCCCGATATGGATGGGCCCATTGGCATAGGGCAATGCGGAGGTAACGGTATATCGCTTGTAAACTGGTTTATTGTTCATGGGATTTGGCGCTGAGAATTGGCAAAAAATAAGTCGCAAAGATAAGAAATAATGAAAAATGCAGGTGAAACTATTATTCCGCAGGTTTTGCCGGAAAATTGTATATTGTCTCCGTAGTTCTGATTAGTTTTTAACCAATGATTTATCCGGGAGATTTATACCTGGTATCGGTATTAAACACAACATCCGTCTTCTGCGAAAATCTGCATGAAAATCTGCGTAAATCTGCGTGAAACAAAAACCCATATTAACCCCTCAATGCCTGCAACTTCTATCCCCCCTGACCCTAAACATCCTGAAACCCGGGAGTTTACCGTAAAATCGGCCCTCCACTACCATGAAAACGAGATGCCATGCAACTGGGATGTAAACATCTACCGTGGATGTGGTCATGGCTGTCGTTATTGTTTTGCACAATATTCGCACGATTATCTGGGCGCCGGTAATTTCTTTGATGAAATTTATGCGAAAATCAATGTTGCGGCTGTGCTCGACCGGGAATTAAGCCGCAGAAAATGGGGTCACGCCCGCATCAATCTTTCCGGGGTAACTGATGCATACCAGCCAGCGGAGATTGAAAAAATGATCATGCCGGACGTTTGGAAAGCGCTGATCAGGAATAAAAACCCGGTGATCATCACTACCAAATCCTCCCTGATTCTGCGTGACATTGAGCTGATCAGGGAGCTGGCCGGATTGACCTCCGTGTATGTGAACGCCAGCATTACCATCCTGGATGAAACTTTGAGAAAGACCATCGAACCCGGCGCCGCACCAGCCGAAGAACGCTTTAAGGTACTCGAACAGTGCAGGGAAGCAGGCTGCATAACCAATGTCATGCTCACCCCTGTGCTGCCATTAATAAACGATGACCGGAACAACCTGGAAGGGATATATCGCAGGGCCAGGCAGGCAAACGTGGCAGGTCTTTCGGCGTGGCCGTTGAATTTACGTGGCAGTACAAAACAAAAGTTTTTTCGTTTTCTGGAGGCTGTATTTCCCCATCTGGTGGCAAGCTACCGTGAACTATACAGAGATGGGGAATTAAGCCAGGAATATTGGGATAAGATCAGTATTTTGAAGGCCGGATTGCAGCAGGAATATGACATTCCCTCCATCACAATTGCTCCGACCGAAAAGTCGGCAGAGGTTGTCCAATTGAGCCTTTTCTAAAAAGACCTTCCGGAGGAACATCCTTTTTTTTGTACTTTTGGCCCATGATCAGGCCAGCATATCTGAAAAAGGGCGATCAGATCGCCATCGTATCACCAGCCAGGAGCATTACCTTTGAAGAGGTACATCCGGCGATCAGGTTTTTCCAGAAACATGACCTGGAGGTGGTGCTGGGAAGCTATATCTTCAGCAAACAACATCAGTTTGCAGGCTCGGATGAACAGCGGCGCCGCGATTTTCAGCACATGCTTGATGATGAACAAATCAGGGCAATCGTGTGTTCCAGGGGCGGGTACGGCACCGTGAGAATCATCGACAAGCTCGATTTTTCCGCCTTTCTCGGGCAACCAAAATGGATTGTCGGGTACAGCGATGTAACAGTGCTTCATGCACACATTCAACGGCAGTTTGGTATCGAAACACTTCATGCCGCCATGCCCATCAACATCAAGAGTGAAAAACAGGATGAAACCGTGCAAACCATGGTGAATGCGCTTTTTGGCAAACGAATCACTTATTATTATCCGAAATCCGGCCTTTCACGCGAGGGCAATGCCGAAGGGGTACTTACCGGTGGTAACCTTTCAATCCTTTACAGCCTCATGGGATCTGCATCAGAACCAGATACTGCCGGAAAAATTTTATTCCTGGAGGATGTGGATGAATACCTCTACCACATCGACCGGATGATGATTGCCTTGAAGCGGGCCGGAAAGCTGGAAAAGCTGAAGGGTTTAATTATCGGCGGAATGACAAAAATGAACGACAACACCATCCCTTTCGGAAAGACCGCCAATGAAATCATTGCTGATGTGGTAAAAGAATATCAGTTTCCGGTTTGTTATGATTTTCCTGTCGGCCACCAGGATGCCAACCTGGCTTTGATCATGGGCCGAAAGGTCAGTCTCAGCGTTGACAGCGAAGTGAAACTATCTTTTTATTAACAATCCGTATTACCTTTTGCAATTTTTTCGATTAACCTGAAAATCTCCGCACCGTTGCGAAGAGGCAAAAAATGTGTCATGAAGGATCATATCGAATTGGGAAAGTCAGGTGAAGATATCGCTGTTGCGCTCCTGGAGGGAAAAGGCTACCGGATACTGGAACGGAACTGGCGGTTGGGTAAGGAAGAGATCGATATCATTGCCCGGGATGGCAATTTTATCGTAATCGTGGAAGTTAAAACACGAACCTCGAACATTTTTGCCGAACCAGAATCAGCGGTCACAAAAAGCAAGCAACGAATTTTGGTGCGGATCGCCAATGCCTATGTTCGCTATCGCCGGCAAACAGGTGAGGTGCGGTTTGATATTATTACCGTTTTGATCAGGCCCGAAGGTGAAACCATTAACCACATTGTGGATGCCTTTTATGCCACACTGTGATCAGGTTACTGCTGGTAGGTGTATTTCATGTACATGATGTTCCCGAGGGTATCAGTGAGCACCTGCCATTGAACCCGGTTCATGTCATCAAAATAATAGGTATAATGGATTACCTGTTGGCCGGTGCGGGCTTGTGACCGGATGAGGGTGTTGTTCTGTTTACCGTAGAAAGCAATGCCGTGGTTCAGGTTGCCGATGGTGTTGGGCTTATCCGTATAAAACTGGAAATTCGTGGTATCGCTATGTGTTCCGGTGGTTGCTCCATATAAGGTGATTACCCGATCCTGGTTGGAACAGTTGTAGCTATACGAATATGTTGCAGAACCTTTTGCATAAGCGAAGAATTGAGTAGTCATAAAGTCTTCTGCATTGTAAGACCATGTATATGACACACCAGAGAAGGCGGAAATGGCGAGTCCCCTTTCATTCAGGAGGATGTCAGAAACCGGGGTTTTAACCCGGTCAGTGAAATAGGTATACGATGCGGTTGTATCCGTAAAACCATCCTGGGTGGTCAGTTCCATAACCAGCCGGCCGGATTCATCATAGAAAAATTTCTTCGTATACCAGAAAGTCGTATCCGGACCGCGGTATTCGGTCTCTTCTGCAATCCTGTATGGCGATGGCATGATCGGGGGGCACTGCACGTAGACCGGAGTCTCTTTTTTGCTGCAGGCAATCATTATAATACAACTGAACAGCAGGAATAATTTTGCATACATGGCGAAAATATTAATTCGCAAAAATACTTATTTTCTGCCAAAGTCGGCAGGGATCTCCCCCCAATACTCGGTTTCCCATTTCAGAATTTTATTGGGCCATTTGTTTTCATGCAGCCATTTCAGCGCCCTTTCGACCAGTTCAAAAAGATTTTTATTTTTTGGAGAAACCACCAGGTTGGTATTGATCGCTTTTTTACGTACCCAGGCAATGGCAGTGCGCGAATCGGTATAAACGGGCCAGTCGCAGTTTCGCTGTTTCAGATAAGCCAGGGCGTGAACAATGCCGAGAAACTCTCCCAGGTTGACCGTTCCTTCGGGAAAGGGTCCCATGTGGAAAAGTTTAGCCCCCGATTTGGTGTCAACCCCCTGATATTCCAGAATGCCCGGGTTTCCTGCACAGGCAGCATCGGTGCAGATGCTGTCGGCAATAGGTTCGCCAATCAGTGGATTGGAAC
Organism: Bacteroidota bacterium; assembly: GCA_037139855.1. Taxonomy (GTDB): domain Bacteria; phylum Bacteroidota; class Bacteroidia; order Bacteroidales; family FEN-979; genus CAIVAT01. The sequence continues at coordinate 482 of JBAXFM010000039.1, read as the reverse complement.
ATGAAATTTTTTTCGGGGCATTTAACCCTTTGGTCATATATTTACGGGGATCATCGTTCAACGCACTTTTTGCAAGGTCGGGTGTTGGAAACCCTTTGTAAATGGCCCCGGTAAAACCCTCCACCTGTTTTTTGCAATCGGCCCAGCTATTATAGATGCCAGGTTTTTTACCTTTCCATACGACGTAGCATTTGTTTTTAGGCATTGTTCAGATTATCCGGCAAAAATACATTTTTGTTTCCCGGTATAAAAATTTCATACCCGCCATAATATCGCTCCTATGGAGCGAATGCTCCTGTACATCAAACCGGCTACCATAATATCGCTCCTATGGAGCGAATGCTCCTGTACATCAAACTTCCGGGCCCCTTCGGGGCCCAATTTTGGTAGCAGGCCGGCAATAAACCACCCATGCGCTCCGTAGGTACGCAATTTTTTATTCAAAAAAATCAAAGAGATATTTTTCATCATACTGCACCTCC
>JBAXFM010000038.1:0-25009 GCA_037139855.1 Bacteroidota bacterium | reverse complement strand
CCAGGCTCACCTGGTACAACCCCGTTGCATAGGCCTCAACGTTCATGGTGATCTTGCCCCCTGCAGTTATTACCAGTTCGTTGTGAATCAACTCCCCCAGGAAATTGTATAGACGGAGGGTTAGTTGTTTCTCATTCAGGAGTTCGGCTGGGATCGTTACGATGAACTCATTGGTTGCCGGGTTGGGAAATGGGACCAGATTATCCGTTTGCCGGTTGTCAGCTTGCTCGGCGATGGCGACCGGGAAATCACACCAATTAGCGTGGCCAAGGCCGCCAACATTCTGGAAATAGACACGATTCCCATTTTCACAATAGGTGACAAATGCAGTATCATCATAGGGATGTATAATAAAAGTATCAATTGGTAGAAGACCTGTGAAATAACCAATTCCATATATAAAATAGGGGACATCCCAATGATTTAAAGTGTATTTCATTCTATAACTTCCATCACCCATTTGTATCGTCATGGTGTCAGTAATTATATAATTTGTACCGGCATTAAGTAACCCCTGGGGCACGGTATCTCCAATAGTCAATGAATAATCGTAAAGCAAGATTTCATTAAGACTGTCTTTCCTGATGTAATAAACTTTTTCGTCTTCTGATCGAAGACAACCATTGTAGTCCTTGTTTATAACTGTTACACCTGGATAACTGCCATCATATTGAACCAGTGAATAATAATATTTATGAAATAATTTTGAATTAATATTGGTATCGCCATTGAAAATGAAAGTGTAAACATCTTCTTGCAGATAAGAACTTTGCAAGATCTCTCCAATATAGCGCCAGCCAGAACCTGATATTTGCAATGGAGCGGGTTGCTGTGCTTCTATATTGATCATCGTAATGATCAAAGCAATCGTGAGAATTGTTTTCATTTTTTTTCGTGTTTTTTGATATGCACTGAAATTAAATGTCTACGTATTGTTAGAATTATTTAATTAGTGTAACTTTAACATATCGGACAGACTTGCCCTTGTTTTTAAGAGTTACGACATATACTCCTGGTGGCATATCGTTGACTGAAATCACTTTTTGATCTTCCTTTAAATTTATCGGGCATTTGTTCAAGGTTTTGCCCATTATATCAGTGATTTCAATACTGCCTGCTCCCGAAACCTCTTTCAAGTGATATTCCACTACAAGGTAGGTTTTTGCAGGATTAGGATGAACATTAAGATAATTCTCATCAATGAAAGTTTTTACACCACGATATTTATCGTGTTTTGATGATTTTAACACGTTCTCAGGTAAATATATTGGTTCATTATACGTCGTTTTACCTGCAGCAAGAAGAAGGTTTCTTGCAAAGGCACTTACCTGACCCTGATCGTAGTTGATTATAGAATCAAGCAGTACTTTTTGGGCACTATCAATGTTCATTACTTTTGAAGAATCAGTTGCAACTTCTTCAAGAATGCCAAAGAGAGATTCAAATGATTGATGCACATTCTGTTGTTTCTCATCAAGAGAAAAAGAAGAAGGAATCAAATTTAATACACTCAAACCTGTTTGATATTCCCCTTTATTAAAATAAACCTGTACGAGGTCATACCATGATTCGATGGTGTTCCTTAATTGCAAAAGATAAACTAAACTGTCATTGGTTAACCCTGATGCAGAATCGGAACGGAAATGACGTAAAAGGTTATGGTAATGCAGACTCCTATCTGAATTCCAAAATGCCTCCTGTGCCTCAAGAACCTCTTTGCCGCTAACTGAATCTTCTCCCTGGAGAATTTCGGCCATCAGGTAATCTGGCATCGGTATCGTACGGTTTTCAAGCATTTCAACCAATAATTCTGATTTGGCTGAATGCGGATTGGCCACCATAATATCACGGATCATTGCATTGTTCAACACATCATCCTTTTCAATAGATGCTTGCATAACAGTATCCGAAATGTAGGGTGAGGATGCTAAAAGTTCATCATGAGTAGGTAATGCTTCAGGTGGGGTGCTGGCTATCACTTCATCCTTTAATATTTCGGTTGATCCTCCATCCACCAGGGTATTTAAAATATTCTTGATACTGTCAGATTTTTCTTTCGATGAATCCATCGCATCCATATCCTCACTAATTCCGCCACCAGAATTGGTAGGCGGGCAAGCGCTACTTTCTGTAAAGCCAATATTAACAGCATACGCAGTAATGAGTCCTTGCCGGTAATCAGGGGAAAGTCTGGTATTTGGTGGCCATGAACCACTATGATAATAATAATTAAAATGTACAAGTCTGTTATCCAAATCCAGATGAGACGACAATGGGGTATAATCAAACATGTTTCCTGCCGGGCCTGTAGGTGTGGCGATGTTAGCTCCTTGATTTACCGCTATTCCGTAATTATTTGATGACGGGGAGGAAGGATCCTTTGTTACTGAAATGTCGGAATAGTTGTCAAAGAACTTGTTGCATTTATAGCACAGCCCTTCGCCAGTGCTTGCGTTCCGGTTCCTGTTCTGAGCAATAGTGGCGTATTGCAGGTTCGTGAAAGTGTTTCTATATATCCGGTTGACCTCAGCAGGATTATCCACAATTGAATTATTTACAATCAATCCGATGCCATCGCAGTAGTTACCTGTAGAATAATAACTGTTCTCCTCTACGAGATAACCGGAACATTCATTCAGATACATCCCATAGGAGTCGATCACCTCTTCTCCGGGCCTGAACACCCTGAAATTGCACCCGAGAACCGTTGAATGGGAGGCTCCACCGGAAGCACTGATATATAATCCTTTCACGTTGTCAAAGAAATTGGTGTTTTTAATATCGGCATAAGTGATGCTTCCATTGTTCATCGAATAGATTCTTCTGTAAAGCATTTCAAATGAACTTGCCAGCGGTTCATTGCATGGAACCTCATTGACAAGGCACCCTTCATCAACAAAGATACGTGAATTATCACAAAAAATACCAGTACCGCGTTCGTCTATGGGAATATCGTCCCAATCCCGGGTGTTTTTAAAAGAACATCCGTTAAGGGTGACATCTGCAACGCCATAGGCCTTGATGAATGCATCGGGTTGGACAGAAGCGTTCAGAACTGAATTGGTAAGAAATTCTGTATTACGGAAATGGGAACGATTGTAGTATGTAAAGGGTGTAAATAACACAGCAATCTTATTGTTGATAAAATTGCCATCGGTACACCAGATGAGACCACCTCCATAAGCCGGGTCAAAACCGCTGCTGTTGTTAAGCCTTTTACCTGCAAGGATGGCTATTTCGGCATTTTCGAGTTTCCCTTCATTGATGATTTGCAACTTCCCCTGGTTGGTCACCGGAATTTGAGATGTACGGTGATCGCCCCACAGTTCAATTCCTTTCCAGAGGTAACCGCAATTTTGCGTGATTCTTCCTCCGTCAAGTATCAACTCAGCTCCGGGTTCAATGATGATTCTGGAGTCTCTCGGCATGTAAAGTGTTCCTGTAACGGTAAGTATGTTCGGCGATTTAACAATGAAGCTATTCTCAAGAATCCGGTCATTTGACCAGGTTTCGGTTGTATCGATTTCCTGATAAACATTGTTTACGGGCAACAAATCAGTTTCCCATAATCCCCTGCCAAAAGTGGCTGCATAAAGTTTTCCGGTACACGGATTTATCTTGATCTCGGTCACTCTCACGTTTGGAATGTTACCATACCTTACCCAGTTGCTATCCGGTGCGTTTTTGACATAAACCCCGGCATCTGTAGCAACATACAGCCGGTCATTGGTGCCTTCCTGATATACAATACCATTTATCGGAAGGTTTGCCAGTGAACCAGCGGAGTCATAGTTTGACCAGGAATCCCCTCCGTTGGAGGAATAATAGACCTTTAATGACTGATAATAGCCAGTAAAGCAGATCCATATTTTATTTGGGTCACTCGGGTGAACTGCAATACCTGTAATGATGGGATGGTAAATGGTTGTGTCTCCTGGAATAATTGGTAGAAAATCTGTTAGGCTGTCAAACTTGTTGTCGGAGTAATTGCCATTGTTTCCGCCTGATTTCGATCGATACAATCGAGGATGTACAACGCCCCATGTTGGATCAATCTGGCCTCCAATTATTACATAAATTATTTTTTTATTGCTGGGAGCAATTGCAAATTCTGTTATTTGTCTTTTTGTCATTAGGATCTTACCTTTAGAAATATCAGATTGCAGTTTCCATAAGGTGTCCCCGGGGTCATCCGGTCGTTTTTTATACCTTTCAAATAGTTCAGTGAAGCCTATAATTGGGTTAGAGTCGGAAATATGTTTATGGATCTGGAAAGTTTTTGGCAGCAACACTGTTGTAAGTGAAACCGGGTCATTAGGTAAAAAGTTGATAGTGTCATAAATAGTTTTGACAAACTCAAGGAATGTACTAGAAGGATATTGTGGTGTGTATTCATGTCGCCAAAATTCATCATTCATATCAAAAAATGAGATTCTTTCGGCCTGATATCCTATTTGAGCGCCATAACCATCACCTCCAATAATGCTAAGCCATTTTATGTTCCTATCAATATTGTGTCGTATTTTAACTCCATTACATTGAAAACCAGTAATAAGATAATCCTTGTACATTTTTGAAACATCGAAACTCCATATCAATGCAACATTCAACCCTTTGTATTTCGTTGCCCAACCACGCTCGTGATCATAGGATTCTATATTTTTCATGTTCACACCCCCATGAGTCGCAGCATATAATGTTGGATTTGGTGCATTCGGTTGAAATACCAAAGCGTGACAGTCTGCATGATAACCAAAGTTATTATAACTCGACATACTCAACCATTTCGGAATGGAATCTAAAACATTAATGCATCCTTTCACTTTTGTAAAACCAAAAAACAAAGTATTTGCATCCACTGGCGATGCTGCAAAACCTAACCAACATGGTGATAACTGCTCATATGGATCAGCAGTATGACCAGTGGAATTATGATTGTGTTGCATGTGCAATTGTGTCCATGAACCATCCTTGAACATATATATGTATGCAATCTGTGCTACATGACATAATGGATTTGTAGGACAAAGGTAATCTCCTTCAATATATGCATACAGTCTTGTTGAATCTGCTGGGGTTACAGCCAGATTAATTCTGTTTACCTTGCAATTTGTTAGAGTATCCAAATTAAAACCGAACGGAAGCGTCAATGAATGCCAAGAATATCCGCTATCTGTTGACCGATATATGTCTTTACCACTAGTATAAATTGTGGATGAATGTCCAGGCTGAAATTCCAACCCACGGTATTCAAAATCTGTCGTATCCAAACCAAAACTGGATCTATTCCAAAATGGGTCAGCCGCGATGGCATTGTTAGTTATGAACACTCCAGCGGAAGTGGCAGCAATAACCTGGTTGGAGTTTTCAGGATTGATAATTAATCTCCTGACAACCCAAGCTGATTGAAGATAGTTGACAAAACCTGTATTTATAGGCGACCAGTTGATTCCTCCATTTGTTGACCTATAAATCCCACTGGAAGAGATCGGATTAATAATTCCCCAATTAGGGTTCGAGATGAATTCAATGCCACCGTCTCCCATCCCTGTGCTAATAAATAGATTGTTAGAGTTGTTGAAATCAACAGCCACATCAGAAACACTCACATTGGGAAGTTGCAAATCAGTATTAAGAACCTCCCAAAAATCACCGTCATTTACTGTTTTCCAAAGTCCACCATAAAATGATGCCGCATAAATAGTCTGATTTGTAATATTATATTGGGGGTCGAAAGTTATCCTATGGACCTGTCCAATTCCATCAGCCCATGGACCATGATACGTAGAAGGAAGTGTTTGTCCAACTGGCCCTAAAGGTTCCCAAATCACATTGCTGTATTGTTGGTTACTTTGATTCTGGTTGAAAAAAATCAAATTATGGGCCGATATCGCATCTCTGGCAATCTGGTAGTTACCATGTGGATATAACCTGGGTCCCCAAATTGCAAAAGTCCGGTCAAAATCCTTAGCAAAACCGCTGCGCTTATTGGTGTCACCAGCAACAGAATATGGATTTTCACGATAATAGTTGATCATCTATTCGTTGAGATTACTTCCTAACTGATTTTGGCCCGCTCCAGTTTGAGCCACCAGTAATAATAGGAATAGCCAGAGTAGTTTTGTTGTTTTCATAATTGGGTTATTAGAAAAATAAATACAAGTTTTACAGAACATTTCAAAGAGTGATTTCACTTCATTGTGTTTATTATCGAGGATTTTTCGAATTCTTCTTATTGGAGCGAAGATTCAAAATATAAGTTATCCGGGTTACTCAATCCAAACATCCACCTCAACATGATCATCCGACATAACATACACGCCCCATTCGCGTTCATCAATTTCAACATACAGCGTTTCGCCACCATAAACAGTAAATGGGCCAAAGGTAGTTTGCCCATCGAGGCTATACACCCATACCGTTGCGCTGCATACGCTAATGCCGGAGCCTACGCAGGATGTATTGACGACTACATTGCGTTTTTCAAGACAATTGTCTCCTTTGGTCTGCACCCTAGATTGTTCCTGGAAATTTGCATGTTGGTAAACTGGAAAATTGTAAGAAGGAATGGGGTTTTGCGCATTCAGGGAGTGAATACTGTAAAGGCTGATCATAACACAAAAAATCAAAATTCTTTTCATAGTGATTAGTTTTAGCAGGTGAATAGATTGGTGAATTCAGAATACATCAGGTATCATTTCATGCGAAGATACACCGCATAAACCCCAAATATCCAGCCGGGATTATTTGAGGAACAGTAAATGAAGTTCTTGCGAGAATACGGCTACCAACCGAATGCTAAAGTGCAGTTAACCAAATTGTAAGAGTTTTCAACGGAAAGTAATGACGGATTCCATACTTAGACTGAATCCATCATCAGAAATACCTTGACAAGTTCAATATTGGTATATACTTTAAACTTTTTCCTGATCCGACGGAGTGACTTGTCAATGGTGGAGCTACTATGTCCTGTTTTTTCTGCAATGATGATCGACGGATACCCTTCAACCAGTAACCTCAGAATCTGTTGTTCCTCCTCCGGAAGCTTGAAATGGGTGTCACGATATCCATCGATGACTTTTTTAAACTCGTTTTCTGGCCGGTAATTTGGAAAAACCCGCTCTCCCTGCATAACTCGCTCAAGAATCATGCGGATTTCGGCTTTATCTGCCTCCTTATCAATATACCCGTTCGCACCTGCCCCGTACATTTTACGTTGCCAATAGGTGGTGCGGTCGCCAGTGTATATGACAATAGGATGATTGGGAAATGCGGCATGCAACAAGGCGAAATTTTGCAAAGGATCACCCGAAGGGAACCATAAATCAAGTAAAAAAATATCAAAGGAATGTTGGTTGGCATCCGTTAATGCCTCCTCCACCGATTTAGCCTCGCCGACAATTGCAACAGAATCTCTGGATGATCTGAAAATCGTTCGCAACCCGGAACGGGTTACGTGGTGATCATCAATATAATATAACCGGATTGGCTGCATAAGGTCAATTTTGTATAGCCAGGGGGATGAGAAATTCCCATTTCGTCCCTGCCCCTGGTTGCGAAGTCAGGGTGTATTTCCCTTCCATCAAGCGGACACGTTCCTCCATGCTTTGAAATCCAAACCCATGACCGTCCTGAAGATTTGCGTCAAACCCCGGACCGTCGTCCTGATAGATCATGATCAACGTTTGATCGGTGACAGCCATATTAATGGTTACATTCGATCCATCTGCATGTTTCGATGCATTGGTCATGAGTTCCTGCACAATCCTGATCAAATGAAGTAATTGCTTTTGCGGTAACTCAGGAAAATAGGTCGGGATAAAGTACTTCACGCGGATTCCCGAAAGCGTTGAAAAGTCCTTAATCAGATCACCCATCAAATCCGGAAAATTTTCATGCTGAACATTGACCGGATTCAACCGGTGTGTGAACCTTCGGATGCTTATACGGAGATTGGAAATTTTTTCCAGAATCTGTTCCTTGTCAGATTCATGGGAGAATTTGTAATCGCGGATGAATTGATCAATGGACCTTACCAGAAATCCAACGTGGTCATGCAGTTCAAACCCGAGACGATGTTTCTCCATCTCTTCCAGTTCAATGATGCGTGTTGCTGCGCTCATTTGCTCCTGAATTTTTATGAGCCTTGCCCTCTGCCTGAACCACAGTAATATAAACAGGAGCGCAACCAGGGCAATGAAAAATATTGCAATGACAGCCTTCAGAATACGGTTTTCATTCATTTTTGCAAGCAGATCAGCCTCCTTTTGCCTGATTTGAGTATCTTTCGAGCGCATATCAAGGATTGCCGACAACAATCTAACCTGACCGATCGATTTTATATAGTCGGATTCTGTCCTGTTTCTGTATGCTTTTTTTTGACAAGTAAGCGCTTTTCCGATATCTCCCTTTTCTATCAACACATCGGCATAGGTATCATACAACGTTGCAAGCCAGTCTGCATCTGCCTGTTTCAATGCAACGGGAAGAGCGGCTTCCATACAATTTTCAGCTTTCCTGATATCTTTTTTGTCAAGATACGCGTATGCCAGGTTGTTGTAAGCGGCGATTACAATGTTGTTTAATCCGCCCCGTTCTGCAATTACCAGAGCCGTGTTATAATAATATATTGCCGAATCAGGTACCCTTTGGTTGTTCCCCAGATTGATGCTGATTTGTGCTTTCTCCTCTTCTAATCCGGGCAGGCCCTGATAATATTGCATTGCTTTGTATAACAATCTGGTTAAAGCAACCGGATTTGACTCAAAAAGAGAAAGGTTTGCCAGCGCAGTTCCACATTGTCGGGGCAGATGATTCTTTTTCCCAATTTCAAGAGCCTTTTCATAGGACTGTTTTGCTCCTGATGAATCGGAGCTTGCCAGTTTAATCAGACCCAATGAATTATAAGCATCGGCAAGGATTCCTGTTTGTGAATGTTTTTCAGCAAGTGTGATAGAAGAATCTAACAAGGAAGTTGCCATTTTTAAATTTGCAGCATCAACATTGAGCATGGCTAAATTGAAAAAAAGCATAGGCTTTTTGGTATTCAAATGGCACGAATCTGCCAGCCTGAAGGCCACGGTATAGTAATAATAACTGGAATCCTTTCTGCGTTCGTGCAATGCATTGGCCAATGAATTGTATGCTGTAACCAGGGCTTCGGGGTAATTCTGCTTTTGTGCGAGGCGGAGGGATCGCCGGGCAAATGATACCGCCAGCTTATTATCGCTTAACCGAAGTCTGGTGGTTAACGAATCCAATCGCTGGATGGAGTCCATGATTGATCCATGCAAAAGTAAGTCCATTTTGCTTTCTGCATTGTCGTGGTTATGACAGCCCGTCAATATTGAGAATAATGCAAAGAGTATTGTCAGGAAGGCTAACGACCGGTTCTTCTTCAAAATAGCGGGTATGAGAGACAAAGATAATACCTTTTTGAAATTAACCAAGGCAGCCCACCCTCAATCCCTCCCCAAAAAGGGAGGGAAGCGCTGAGGCTGTATCAAAAGTCTTTTTACCGCGGAGAACCGCAAAGAATGCGCAAAGTTCCGCAGAGCTATTCTGTTGAAATATAACCCTTAGCGGTTCTCTGCGATTTTCCTTAGCGGTTCTCTGCGGTTAAAATTTCCACTTTTGATACAGCCTCTCAGGGGGGATAGGGTCAGCCGGGAAAGATCAGGGGACTGAAAGATACAATTTCGGTTTTACCTCACCTGATACAAACACTTTGTATCATCCGCAGGGTTCAGGGTTATTTTGAATCGAGAGTAGTTCCAGGGCAACTTGCATCAGAATAAAGAGCAATCGCTTTGCCGCCAGCCGTTGGTGAGGGTTTACTTGTTGTACTTTTTCCTTTTGGTCAATCTTTCTTAAATTTGGTTAAGGCTTGCTTCCGAAACCCGCCCGCATCGCGGCTGGCGGCATGTTAGTGCCTGTGCTCTACTTCTTAATCAATCACCTGTTTCTTCACCTCAATCCCTTCTTTTGACTGTATTTTAACTAAATAGATGCCTTTTGTCAGCGTGCCAACATCCAGTTCAATTTGATATTGCGGGTTGAATTTTTTCCTTAACAGAAGTTTTCCACTCACCGACAAAATGGTGATTTCGATTTCTTCATTACGTTTGTTTTCACTGCTAATAGTAATTTTATCATTAGACGGATTAGGGCTAAGGGTAAATTTTGAATAATTTGGCTTATTTTCCTTGATCAAAACTCCAACGTCTTTACCTTTATTTAATATTGTCCCGATTTCACCAACTGCATAGCCAGTAGTGGAGTCAGTAAAAAAAATGGATTGCAAAAGATTATGCGTACCAGTCGAATCCTCTGTCCATGTAAGACCTCCATTACTTGTCTTAAAAATTCTCCCACTCTGACCAACCACATATCCATTATTGGTGTTTATAAAGAAAACTGAATACAGAGTGTCCATAGTACCAACCGGTACATTGCTCCAACTGGAGCCCCCATCAATAGTTTTCATCATGATACCACCATAGCCTGCGGCATAACCAATATTGGAATCCGTAAAACAGATTGAATAAAATGCCTGTTGGGCACCACTAAGTGATGTGTTCCAGGAAGTTCCTGCGTCTGTTGTTTTTAAAATTACTCCCTTGCCATCATTTGTGGTATATCCTGCGGCATAGCCGGTATTTTGATCTGGGAAAAACACTGATCTTAACGAGTAATTGAACGTGGTTTGATTCCAGTTAGCTCCCGCATCCGTCGTCTTCAATATTATTCCACTGGTAAGGTTGCTGAGATCGCCACCAACTGCATATCCAGTGCTGGTATTGGTGAAACATAACGAATATAAAGGAAGGGTAGTGCCTGTTGAAAGATTGGACCATGAATTGCCGCCATTATTTGTTTTGATTATAGTGCCAGCTGTGCCCGCTGCATAACCATGGGTTGCATCCGTAAAATAAACTGATCTTAGCCATTCATATGTTCCTACTGGCACTTGTGTCCAATTTAATCCTCCATTTACGGTTTTATAAATGGTTCCAATATCACCAACCGCATAACCATGATTGGCATCTGGAAAATAAACTGAATTCAGGGTAATGATTATGCTACGATTAGGATAACCACTCGATAAAAGCTGCCAGTTTAATCCTGAATTAGTTGTCTTTTCAATTACAGATCCGGATACTCCATAACCAATATTTCCATCAGGAAAAAAAATGGAATTACACGAATAAGTTCCTGTTTGAATAGGAGTCCATGTGATACCTGCATCCACTGTTTTGTAAATATTCCCATCGCCTGAGCCTGAAATGTAGCCATGATTGGAATCAGTAAAAAAAATCGAGTAAAAAAAATCATGATAGGAATTGGAGCCAAGTCCATTAGTGTCTAATGACCATGTAACCCCTGCATTTGTGGTTTTAAGCAAAGTGCCCACTTCTCCACAAACATAACCTGTATCGGCGCTAGTGAAATAAACAGAATGTAGTGGCATGGTCGTTCCACTTGCCAAGTTACTCCAGTTATTTCCACCATCCACCGTTTTAATGATAGCCCCATAATTATCTACCACATAACCAGAATTACTATCAGTAAAGTAGACAGAGGTTAATGAAGTTGTTACACCACTTGTCAGGGATGTCCAAGTTGCCCCGGCATTGAGGGTTTTGACAATTTTTCCTACCCCGCCAACAGCAAACCCAGTATTGATAGAAGGAAAATAGATTGAAAAAAATCCAGATCCAATTTGATCATATACAGGATACCAGGTCAAGCCGGCATCATCTGTTTTTAGTATAAGATTCCCGACCGAACTTGCCCCTGCAGCATAGCCGGTATTTGAATCAGTAAAATAAACTGAATGTAAACCATAATCCGGTCCACTCGAATAAATTGTCCAGGCTGATCCGCCGTTGGTTGTTTTTAAAATGGTTCCGGCGTCACCAACAACATATCCGGTATTTGAATCAGTGAAGAATACAGACTCAAGAGAATTACCCTGAGGTAATGGATTTTGCCATTTCCATTGAGGAAAGGCAAGGATCGAGATAAGTGATAAACTGAGAGTAATGTAAAATTTTTTCATACTCAATAAAAGTATGGGACTACAGACTATATATCAGTCCCAACTTTAAATTATCAAATAAAAGGACGCTTACCCTGTTGTTCGCTTTTCCTGCATAGGCACTAACATCACACCATGAGGAAATCCCGAATTGATGTCACAAAGGCTGAAGCTTCCTCAAAAGTGTGTTTTGCTTCGTCATGGGAAGCCTTGAACCCGATTTCATTATCACTTTTCAACCGTTGGTCAAGGATTTTGGAAAAGAGTTTTCCAAATGCAACGGGAAATTTCATACTTCAATCCCCTCCCTGGAAACATTTTTAAAAATCGGGAGTTTAGAATGAGAAAAGCTATCTTCCGATACCGGATTGGTTGAGATGAAAATATCATGTTCCAACCCGATACTGAATTTAATATCTGTCAACCGTTCAATTTCTGCAAACGGGGATTCCATTTCAGAGAGTACGATCATCAAGTCGATGTCTGAATCCTGCTTTGCAACGCCCTTGGCGTATGATCCATAAAGAATTACCTTTTTTAATTTATTGCCATAAATGCGTCTTGCTCTATCCTTAAAACTGGAAAGAATCGGTTTGATGTTTTCCGAAGATTTGGGCAAATTCGTTTGCATTAGTTTTTTTTTACAAATATAATCCAAATCCATGGTAATTACGAAGGCTTGTAAACGGCAAATTGCCACTCAACCTGTTTTCTTAATATTTTCGGATTCATGTCGAAAACCACCCGAAATTTCGTCATTCGTCATTCGTCATTCGATATTCATTATTCCCACGGCCCCCTCCCCCCGCCCTCCCCTTGAATGGGAGGGGGACCCTTTACCAAAACATCCACAATGGTTTTTTTTTTAAACCTTGATTTTCAAACATTCTCCAACAAAATCCCTTTAATTCCTGGCAGAACTTCTCCCTCCCCTTCAAGGCTACTCTTTATACACATCTCATTTTTTTTATAAACAACAATTTTTTGAATTACCCCTATTGGCAACGTAGTTGCCTGATCTTTGTAGAAAAGTTACAGGCGAAAGCATCCAAGCTGCGTAGCTGCGAAATTAATCTATTCCATTGTTGAAAAATTTTAGCACAGGGTTTACCTGTACCCGGTTGATTTTATGCCGCCCCGATGGGGCTAATAATATACCCTGGCATTACCGGCTACAAAGATTACGCCCCGCTGGGGCTGATGGATTTTAGTGCCATGCCAGAAACAGTTTAATTTATTTCTGAAACACTGGTAGAAAAAAATGTGTATAAAGAGTAGCCTTCAAGGGGAGGGTCAGGGGAGGGGTCATTGAAAACCCCGAAGGGGGTAGATTTTGCATTAAACGACCAGGACATATCTTGTTTTAATATCTTTGTTGAAAAATCATTCTTCATGTTACTAAGCCATTATACCGAAAACCTTATCGAAGCAGGATGTGACGAAGCAGGGCGGGGATGTCTTGCCGGACCGGTTTTTGCAGCAGCGGTGATCCTTCCAAAGGATTTCACCAATGAAATACTAAACGATTCAAAACAGCTTTCAGAAAAACAACGCGATATGCTCCGTTCAATCATTGAAGCCACTGCCATCGCCTGGGCTGTTTCGCGCATTGAAGCCGGAACCATTGATGAAATCAATATACTCAATGCCTCCATCCTGGCAATGCATCATGCAATAGACCAACTTCCTGTAAAACCACAATTTCTCCTGATCGATGGCAACCGGTTTAAACCTTTTCCGGGTATTCCGCACCAGTGTATTGTGAAAGGAGATGAAAAATATCTTTCAATTGCGGCAGCATCAGTACTCGCAAAAACGCATCGTGATGACTTCATGAAGCAAATCCATGAAGACTTCCCTCTGTATTGCTGGAATCAAAACAAAGGGTATCCTTCAAAAAAACATCGGAGTGTCATTGCCGAACATGGCATCACTCCCTTCCACCGAAAAACATTCAGGATGTTAATATCAATTAATAACTAAAAATTACGAATTACATATTCTATTTACCTTTGCCGCGGTTTTTTCAAAGGAAAACCAACAATGAAAAATTTCAGAGGTATTCTGATTGCCCTTTCCATTCTTGTTGCAGTGTCAGGTTTTTCGTGGCTCGGCTACATAATATACAATAAGTTTCAGCGTCCTGCTGAATCACCTTTCAATGCCATACCCGGAAACACTGCCCTGATTATACAATTGAACAAAGCTGGCAACCTGCTCGAAGAGCTAAACCGGTCAAACCTGCTGTGGAGAGCCTTGTCACGCTTTCCGGGAATAAATTCGGTGAAAAACGAACTTCATTACGTTGATTCGATAAGCCGGAAAAATGATAAAATCATAAAAACATTTCAACAATACAACATACTGATTTCCATCACACTGAGTGGCCGAAATAATTTTGGCGCCTTGTATCTTGCGTCAGCTTCAGGAAGGGACCCAGAATCGTACATTCTTGAGTTTATCAACGAAATTAACGCTGGGAAAGCAATTCTTACCGAAACCCCTTATTCCACGACCAGTTTGCATCGCATCCAATCCGGAGGCAGCCATGAGGCTTTTTACTTTGCTGTTTTGAAAGGAGTTTTCATGGGTAGTTTTCATGCCGACCTGGTTAAACGGGCCATCGATCGCCTTTCGCTCAACACTCCCATGGCCGCATCAGCCGGATTTCGCAAAGTACAGGCTACCGCTGGAAAAAAAGTAGATGCCAACATCTATATCAATTACCGGTTCTTTTCACTGGTTCTGTCAAAAATCACCCGGGAAGAAACACTTCCAGATCTTCTGAAATTTTCAAATTTTGCCGACTGGAGCGGGCTCGACCTGATAATTAAAAAGGATGAACTGCTTTTCAATGGCATTACGGTGGCTTCAGACAGCAACCAGCAGTTTCTGTCGCTTTTCACCGATCAGAAGCCGCAAAAGAAAGAGATCGCGGCCATCATTCCCGAAGATGCGCTCTATTTCACAGTTTATGGTTGGAGTGATCCTTCCCGTTTTTGTCAACGATATCAGAACCGGGCGTCACGGGAAGAAAATTTCACGGGCGAACAAAATGATGTCATTTCTCTGATCGACAGATATCAGTTGAACGTTAGTGAGTATTTTTTACCCTGGATGGGGAATGAAGGCTGTCTTTTTGCCGTGGAGGATTCAAAATTATATACTGACATAGGGTTCACCGCCTTCCAAACGCGTGATACCATCCTGGCCGCCAGCTCACTTTTTGCACTGGCTGATACACTCGGGATCAAATACGATTCGATCCAATACCACGGACATAAAATATACAGGCTGGCATTACCTGCTTTTATTCCCGCCCTTTTTGGCGAACTGTTCGGAAAGTATGAAGTCAATTGTTTTACCTTTCTGAATGATTATATTGTTTTTGCAACTCAACCAAGGAATCTTGAATTGGTTATCGACGGAGTAGATCAGCGGGCTACCCTTTCAAAGAACCGCATGTTTAACGATTTTGAAGCCAATTTATCTGACAAATCAAATGTTTTCTCCTATTTTAATACCAGGAAGGCAATGCATTCCCTAAAAGGGATGATGAATCAGGATCTTTCTGATCAGTTGAACCCCATGATGGACAGTCTCCGGAAATTCGAATCTGTTGCCTTTCAATATAGCAATGCCGATGGTCAGTTCTATTCAAGCATTTTTCTCCGGTATAATCCAAACCTTGGAAAGGAAGGTCCGCTGCAATGGCAGGCAACCTTGGATACGACCTTGGTGGGGCGGCCCAAAATCATTCAAACCACCACGGCTGGAAACCCTGCAGTTGTTGTGACCGATATTGTCAACAACCTGTATTTAGTGACAGCACAGGGTCACATTGCCTGGAAACTTCACATCATGGGCAAAATCATGGGTGAAATCCATCCTGTACAACTCCCTGGCAGCGACTCATTGTTTTTGTTGTTTAACACCGATACTCACCTCTACCTTCTTCATGCAGATGGGAGGTATGCCGACAACTTTCCAATGCGTTTTCCACTTCACGCTACCAATGGAATTACCGTAACTGACTGGGATAACAATCATAATTACCGTATTATGGTGGCATTTCAGGATAACAGGGTTTATTGCTTTACCCTGGATGGGGTTTCCGTATCTGAATGGAAGCGCCCGAACCTGAAGGAAGATATTACCGGGCCGGCTTCAGCGTTCACCCTCGGAACAAAAAATTACATCCTGATTTCAGGAGTTACTGGAAACACCATGATTCTCGACCGCAATGGTGATCCGCAAATTACCCCCGGGCCTAAATTCACTCATGCACCGTTGTCAGGTTTCCATATCAATAAAACCAATAAAAAAGGACCTTTCATCACCACCGGTCCCGATGGCAAAGTAATCTTCATTCATGACAACGGTAAAACCTCAGAGGTAACGTTAAACCTCTTTTCGCCTGATCACCGCTTTTTTTATGAGGACATCATCGGGAATAGCCAGCCTGAATTTATTTTCTCCGACAGAAACAATATTTATTATTATAACCGGGATTATAAACTGATATACTCCTATGCATTTCGTCGTGAAATCAGCAATCCGCCCTTTCTGCTGCATGGCAATGATGGCAAGGCGATGATCGGGTTTGTGGTTCCTGAAACCAATGAATTATTCCTCTTCGACAGTCATGGTTGCCGTGAACTCGAATCGGGCATCCGTGGCAATACACCTTATGATTTGGGTTACCTTGAAAATGATGCCCAGATGAATTTATTGGTCGGCGCCGGTAAATTGCTGAAGAACTACCGTCTACCTAAGCCTTAAGACGGTACCTTTTTTTGGTTCCACTCCTTCCTGCAAATCATTACGCTTATAAAGCATTTTCATTTTGATCCCGT
This sequence comes from Bacteroidota bacterium, assembly GCA_037139855.1. Lineage (GTDB taxonomy): Bacteria > Bacteroidota > Bacteroidia > Bacteroidales > FEN-979 > CAIVAT01. Next base: position 8,113 of record JBAXFM010000038.1, on the reverse strand, counting down.
AAAACTGGGAGATGGAATACATGGTTTCCCCTGTTTGAATCTGATGATTCGGAGCAGTGCCTTTCCGCCGCTTCGGTTCAAGGTAAACGATCTGACCGGGCTTGAGCGAAGTTGGTTTCGGCAAATCATTGTATTTAAGCAAATTCTTGACAGAAACATTAAAATCACGGGCGATGACGTACAGGTTGTCATCCTGCCGGGCAATGATCATTTGCAACCGGTTGTTTTCATATATATTCCGGTTACCCGCTCCCTTGTTTATCACGACAAATTCGCGCAACCATGCCTGCTGCGAAGGATCCTCAAGTTTATCCAGGCTGTCACCAGTTACAGCAGCAAATTCAGTCCGGTCGAAGCGGTAAAGATCGAAGGTCTCTATGGTTTTAATGAGTTGCTGCGCGTATTGCGGATTTGTGGCATAACCTGCCGATTTTAATCCGTTTGCCCACCCCTTGTAATCAGTTATTTCCAGGTTGAACAACCCTTTGTACCGATCCCGCTGGGTTAAAAAATAAGAATGGTCACGAAAGGATTCAAACGGACTATCGTATTTCCTGAAACATTCATTTTTTGTTTCATCATCCTTGATAAAGGTCTTGCCGGTCCAACCCTTGTGACATTTTATGCCGAAATGGTTGTTCGCATCAACCGCCAGCGGGCTTCGACCTGCATTCGATTCAAGAATTCCCTGCGCCAGGGTAATGCTCGCCGGAACCCGATACACCTTCATTTCCTTAACCGCCACCTCCTTGTATTTTTGAATATAGCGGTTAACCACTGCATTGTAATCGGTTTGTTGTGCAGCAACCTGAACGGTACAAAACAAGATAATTATTATTGAACCTAAAACCTTCTTCATCATTGTTTTCCATAATTCCGCACCTACGGCGCGGAAAATTAATTTGAATTCCATCTGGCTAACAAAATGGAGCTCCTACGGAGCTCAGACATTTTGCCATTTGCTATTTGACTTTTGACTTTTGACTTTTCACCAGTTCTCTATACCTTTTCCCTCTTTCCTCGAAGTTTTTAAACTCGTCATAACTGGCTGCAGCGGGTGAAAGCAGACAGGCATATCCGGGGCGGGTTTCTGCAAACGCGATGGATTTAAAATCGTCAAATCTGTTGATGAAAAATAATTGTTTACCCGGGTGATCAAGCAATGCCAGTTGCTCCATGATTCGCTTTCCGGCAGCTCCAATCAAAATAAAATTTCTCACTGCAGATTGACTCAGAAACTCAGCCAGCCCAGTGTAATCGATGCCACGGTCAAAACCACCGGCTACCAGTGTATCAACATTGGGAACAGCTTTAATCGCTTCCATGCATGCTTCCGGAATTGTAGCGATGGAATCGTTGTAGAAATGAATCCTGCCAAATTCACCCACATATTCCAACCGATGTTCCAATCCTTTAAAAGTGGCAATCCCGTCTTCGATCATCTCTGTTTCAATACCACATATCATCGCTACATTCATGGCGGCCAGTATATTTTTCAGGTTATGCTCACCGCGCAGGAACCGGTCCTGGTGAATTTTCCATACAGGAACAACCTGCTTTTCATCTGCAAAACAAAGAAAACCATCCCTGATAAACCCGCCCGGCTGAGGCTGCCTTAATACAGAAAAAGGATAACCATGCCGGTTTTTCAAATAAGGTTCAATCAATTTACATACCTGTGGATCATCGGAGTTATACACGAAAAAATCGGACGGCTGCTGATATTTTGTAATATTTACCTTTGCCATCTGATATGCTTCATAACTTTCATACGCATCAAGATGCTCTTGAAAAAAATTCAATAAAACTGAGATATGCGGAGCCACCTTCAGGTATTCGAGTTGGTGTGATGAAAGTTCTAAAACGATGGTGGTTTCAGGGGTTATAATGTCGATGAGATGAAATACCGGATTGCCAATATTGCCAGCTAACAGCGTATCTTTCCCGGCTGTCTTCAAAATATGGTGTATTAAACTGGAAGTGGTGCTTTTCCCTTTGGTCCCTGTAACACCAATTACCTGTTTTGAATAACATTCAAGGAAGAGTTCTGTTTGTGATGTGATCTTTTTTTGCACTGTCAGTGACAATTTCCAGACCGGAATTCCCGGAGATCTGAAAATCACATCATAATCCATGAGATGACTGATATAATCCGGCCCGGTCAAAAAGTGGATCTCATGATCGTGGATAACCAAAGGATTTTCACGAACACCCTCACTTAAATCAGCAATGCATAATTGTTTATCAGGGAATATCCGCCGCAGCAGCCTGTAGGTCGATTGACCCTCCCTCCCAAATCCGAGAAGTACTATCGATTTATCCGCGAACCGTTCACGAATGAGATTTATCATAGGTGTCAAATTAATAGTTAACAGCCCCTCCCTAATTTAGCAGCCCCTCCCTAAATCCCTCCCCAGGCGGGGAGGGACCAGTTTCCCCAAGATTGGAGGGTCCCGGCTCCCCTTCTCCCTGGGAAGAAGGGGTCAGGGGGATGAGGCATTTAAGATCTTCAAAAACTCCTGAGGCACATGATGTTCCTCCGAAACCTGACGCATTTCCTCCTTAAAATCAAACTTGTCATACTGTAAAAATGTTTGCGAGTGTTTATAATAATCAAGCAGGTAGGGTAATTCCTGATCTTTTTGCTGTCTGATGGTTTCACAAAGCGCTAAATTCACTTCACGGATTGTTCCGACACAATCGAACGGTTTTTCATCGGCCACACCGGTAAGCTGATCGAAAACAGCTTTGAGAGACTCTTTGGCAAACAGATTTTCTCCAAAAATCCTGACAAGATCCTTTTCGCCAAGAAAGGGGGATAAAATGCAACAGGTAAAAAGACACTTGGCGCAAACGCCGCACCATGAATCGGTTTTACTCCCGGCATTGCAGCTTTTAAAAACCAGGTGGTATTTGGGAAAACGTGCAAAACAGGAGGCAATTTGCAACTCATTCAGTGGTCGCAGGAAACTGAAATAGTTAACATCGTCACAAATCCATCGTTTGACATAATCACGGAAATCCGATTCAAACTGAAACGATTTTGAATACTGGTGGTTGATATCTGTGCCTTCGATGGTCGCCTCATTGGCGCTCGATTCATTCGACAGTGCGATATGCCGGCTTCCTGTCACAATGGCGGCAAGAACCGTCACAAAAGCAAGCATGGCAGAAAAGGGTGTATGTCCGTTGAGAAACCCCTGTTCATTCAATTTAAGCAAGGTCGGGTCTATTGTCCGTTGGATTTCAATAAATTGATCCGCATTAAAGCCTTTGGCAAAAATTGTATCCAGACTGGCTCCACGCGGATTCATGATCAAAGGAATACTGCCCGGCATTCCACCCAACAATTCAATGGTTACCGCCGAATCCTTACCCCCTCCTACCGGGATGATTACGCCATTCCGGGGTAATGAATTTGCTGGTAGAGACGCAATGCATTGCGTCTCTACGGATGTTATATTCATAAAATTTTCATTGGTGACATCCAGCGAATTCAGGTAAAAAAATTCGCCCAAACCATGAAAATAGAGGTTTTTCCACCAGGCAATCTGCGCAGGATCAAGGTTAAATGGTTTAATGACCACCGTGGGTGAACACGCCGCTTTCCAGTAACTGATCAGTTCGATCATGCCGATGTTGAACACAATGTTATCCAGCCGGTTTGAAATTTCTTCATCGGCCAGGAAAAAGGATTTCCTCGGTATGAAAAGTGTAGGATAGAACCTGTACTGACCGGCAAGATTAAATGTATACCGTATTCCAAGACCTTGGGAAGTTAAGGTATAATCCTGTTTTTCAAAAATAAAAACAGGAAATTGTTGGCGTAATTGTAAAAATTTTTGCTGTCTGCTTGACCTTGCCATGAATTGGTATTATATTTGTCGGATGTGCCTGTCGCAAAAGTACTAAAATTGTAAGAACACCATGGAAAAACCACGCACAAAACCAAAGCAGGGAAGTATCCTGATCTCTGAACCTTCGCTGCGCGATTTCTACTTCCGCCAATCGGTTATTTTATTGGCTGAACACAATGATGAAGGCTCTTTCGGGGTTATCGTCAACAAACCCATTGAGGCGCGTTTAAAAGATATCATCAAAGGGTTTGCCGGATATAACCTGCCTGTTTATCTTGGCGGACCGGTAAAAACCGATAGTATATTTTTCATACATACCCGCGATGATGTTGCTCAGAGCCTGCCCATCATGCAGGGTCTTTACTGGGGAGGCGACCTTGATGTTATCAGGGAAATGCTTAAAAGCAAAGTGATGTCGCCCAAGGAAATACGATTTTTTGTCGGCTATTCAGGTTGGTCACCCAACCAGCTTGACCGTGAACTCAAAGAAAAATCATGGGTGTTGTCGCAAACTACTGTCAATGAGATCATCATCGACCACCCTGAAACCCTTTGGAGCAACTACCTGAAAAATATGGGGCAGGATTATGCCATCTGGGCCAACTTTCCCGCCGACCCAACCTTCAATTGACCACATGTCCACTTGTCCGCTTGCCCACTTGTCCACCAGTGAACCAATAAATTCCCTACTTTTGCACCCTTTTACAAACAGCCTGAAAGGTTTAGCGGTGCATCTATTTTATGAAGAAATCTGATTTCGTAGTGATTGGAGTAATCATCCTGATTTTGCTCCCTTTTTTTATTTTCCCAACCTGCTATCGCGCCTATCAGGATTTGAACTCCGCACATGGGTATATGTTGAGTTTTATCAAATTTGCTCTTCTTGCCACTTTTGGGGAGTGTCTTGGCCTTAGGATTCGCGCCGGCGTGTATTATAAACCGCGATTTGGTCTGCTTCCCCGGGCTATTGTATGGGGATTTCTGGGGATAGCCATAAAAATTGCATTCGTCATCTTTGCTGAAGGGGCGCCAATGATGTTAAAAACCATGGGTGTTCATTTCCCGGTGGCAAACCCTGCCGATATTTTGCGGCAGCCTGGGTTCAACTGGTTGAAATTGTTTACCGCTTTCAGTGTAAGCGCTACCATGAACATCTTCTTCGCCCCGGTTTTTATGGCATTTCATCGCATAACCGACACTCATATTCAAAGCACCGGAGGTTCTATGCGTGGTTTTTTATCCTGGATAAAAGTGGGACGATACTTTAAGGAGATCAACTGGCATGATTTCTGGGATTTTGTATTAAAAAGGACCATTCCCATTTTCTGGATTCCTGCTCAAACACTCAATTTCATGCTCCCTGAAGGATCCCGCGTCCTCGTTGCAGCGCTATACAGCATCGTCCTTGGGGTGCTCCTTTCACTGGCCAGTATGATGCAGATGAAACGGCTTTGACCTCCAATCTTGAGTCCACTCAGAAAAGTCAATTTTCTTTTGTATTAATATGGAATGATTCATTAACTTTGGTTCAAATTATTTTGAATTAATTCGAACATCCCATGTATTCCGAGACCCAATCCCCAATCAATTATTATGGCGGTGAGCCAGCTGCAACGGTAACTTCCAGGGAGGGAAAGCGGCAGCCTACCCCGAGGGCACATGCAGCCCGGGAACTTTACTTTGAAGCCAAATCTTCCGTTTCCATGGAATTTCCTTATTGGTACACCCGCCGATGGGAACAACTGGAGGGGGAAATTCCCATTATACGTCGGGCAGAAGCCTTGAAAGCCGGGTTTGCGCATCTCACCCCGGTTATTTATCCCGGTGAACTTCTCACAATGGGTAAAGCCGCCTTTCTCCGTGGATCTTATCCCATGCCCTGGTTGTCCGAAGCCTTTTTTATGGCCGCCGAAGATAAACTTTACCAGGAAGCCCAGGAATCAGGAAAACTCACCGCCGACACTTTTACCACCATGGGAAAAGGAGGCGGGAACGTGACAAAAAGTGTTGGCCAGGTGCTTTCCATTGCCGGAAAATTTGGCCTGCGCGTTGAAGAAATGCCTGTCATGCTCGAGGTAGCCAAGAAATGGAAGGATAAATCCGTTGACGATGTGGGCCATAAATATGAGCAACTCGTGCCCGGCTATAAGGAAAAAGAGGCGCTGATGCGCTCTGTAATTTGTATGTTCGACTCCGGTTACACCCTTCCCCAGGGACGCGAAGTGATGAACTATTATTACCCGCTGCAATTCGGAATCGACGGGATCATCAGGAATTGTGAGGATGGCATTGCTGATGTGGCGGGATACCCCGACATGGACCGACTCTACTTTTACAAAGCCGTTATCCTGATGCTCGAAGGCATCAAAGAATGGATAAAAAACTATGCCGGGGAGGCACAATTCCTTGCCAGCATTGAAAAGGATGCGAAACAAAAAACCGAATATCTTGAAATGGCGGAACGGCTCGAATGGATTTCTTCCAAACCCCCACGGTCTTTTCACGATGCATTGCAGATGCTCTGGCTTTTCCATGTAGCTGTACTCAACGAAGATGCCATTTCAGGATTGTCGCCCGGCAGGGTGGGACAGGTTCTTTTTCCTTACTGGCAGCGCGATATGAAAAATGGGGTGATCGACCGTGCCAGGAGTCTTGAATTGCTGGAATGCATGCGCATCAAATTCACCGAAATCGACTGTTTTGCGTCCATGGGAGTGGTGGGTGGAGTGCTTTCGGGAAACACCTTTAACAATCTCTGCATTGGCGGGCTGTCAAAGGACGGCACTTCCGCTGCCAACGAGCTTGAAATGCTGATCATTGAAGCCGGCATCACCTGCGATACCCCACAACCTACCCTTTCGCTTTTATACGATGAAAAACTCCCGGAAGAGTTCCTGCTCAAAGGGGTTGAATGTACCAAAATCGGTACCGGTTATCCTGCCTGGGTGAATAACCAGGTGGCCATGGAGTTTCTGCTCGGAAATTATGCTCATGAGGGTATGAATCTGGAAGAGGCCCGTGCCTGGGCCATCGGAGGATGCCTCGAAACCTCGCCAGGCAGCTGGATGCCCCTCGAACTCGACAATGAAATTCATTGGATACCAGGTGGTTCAGCGCCTGCTACCAGTGTAGGCGTTCACTTTTTGAACCTTCCTAAAATATTGGAAGTTGCCCTGTTCGATGGCATGGACATGCGTACCGGCCAGCGGATTTTCCCGTCTCACGGATACAAATTGGAGACCTATAACGAAATCTGGCAGGCTTTCAAAGATTATTTCAGCAGAGCCTGTCATGTACTCACCCTCACAAACAACATACAACACGACGCCTGGCGGAAAATATCACCATCATTGGTCAATTCGATGCTGAAGCCTGATTGCCTGGCAAAGGGCAAAGACATCGGTCAAATGGGCTCCCGTTATAATACAACCTTTAACATCGAAAGTTGTGGTACCACCAACCTGGTGAACTCACTGGGGTCCCTTAAAAAGAACATCTACACAGAAAACAATTACACCCTTGATGAATACCGGAAAGCCATCCTCGCGAATTTCGGATATAAAACCGCACAGGAAACAGGGTCTTACTCATTGATCGACCAGGTTCCGACAGAGGATTATCACAACTGGAAGAAGATACACCGTCAAAGTCTTGATGCGCCAAAATTCGGAAATGACAATCCCTTTGTCGATGCCATCCTGAAAGAGTGGGAAGATTGGTTCTGCGATATGGCGCACAACTACCGGTCACTTTATGATCAACCGATGTATGCCTGCCAGATTTCCGTATCCACCCACGGACCAATGGGAGCAGTCACCCTGGCGAGTCCCGACGGACGGTTGAGTGGTACAACCTTCTCTGATGGTTCGGTATCTGCCTATCCGGGAACCGACAAAAACGGTCCTTACGCCCTCTTCAACTCAGCAACCTGCTGGAATCATGCCCAATCACAGAATTCACAGCTCAACATGAAAATCCATCCCTCGGTGGTAAAAGGCCGCGAAGGGTCGTGGAAGTTTCTGGAACTGATCCGGGCTTATCTTCGCAAAGGAGGCTTCCATGTTCAATTCAACATCGTCGATTCCCGGATGCTGAAAGCAGCACAAGCCGAACCGGATAAATTCAGGAGTTTGCTTGTCCGCGTTGCCGGTTTCACCCAGTACTGGGTTGAACTTGGGAAACAGATTCAGGATGAGGTGATTTCGAGGACGGAATATGAGGAACTGTAAAAAAATAAGAATATCGAATATCGAATA
>JBAXFM010000037.1:0-25232 GCA_037139855.1 Bacteroidota bacterium | reverse complement strand
CTTGGCGTTCCACGAAAATGTGGATTTGGCGCTACTGTAGCCGATGTTGGAGGCGTCGATCTGGCTATAGAATCCCGACGCACTGAAGTTCAGGTTGATGATTTTTGCAATTTGGGCAGTTCCGCTGAAGTCGAGCCCGGCGGATTGGTCTTTGGCGAGATTCTCAATGGTTGTAACCAGCACTGAATCGTTCAGACTGCTGGTAACCATGGTGAACCCATTAACTTTGTACCGGTAGAAAAGGGTAGGAACCAGGTTCGCATTTTTAAATTTTACTGCGTATCCAAATTCGAGGGAGTGTATAATTTCGGGCTTTAGTCCGGGGTTCCCGACAAAGAGGTTGCGGGGGTCTCGGTATTCGGGTACCGGGTTCATGTCCTCACCATCCGGGCGGTTCACCCGTTTGCTGTAGTTGAGCTGCCACTCATTTTTTCCTGATTCAAGGCTTATATGAATGGTGGGATAGAGGGCAAAATAATTGGAATTGGTTGTAGTGTCGAGGGTTTTAAAATCCAGGTACACCAATGCTTCTTCAGCACGGAGCCCTCCCATAACACTGAATTTATTCCATGAATAGCTCAACGTGGTGAAGAGGGCGTGTACGGTTTGATTGGCATGAAACTTATTGCTTTCGTCCTGGTATACTATCCAGTGACCCGATTCGGGATCGAGGTGTGCAACATCCTGGCTTTGGTCAGTGATCTGAATGTCTCCTTCATAGCCAATTTCCAGGCTGGCATCTTCCCACAGCGGACGGCTGTAATCAAAGGTGATGTTGATATTCTGTTCCCGGTTTGCCGCGATGGTTGAGTCTGTTGCATTCGGTAACACCGGAAGATTATAGTAGTTGGTGAAATGGTCATTCTCATTTTCTTTGTCGCTTTCATAATCGATTCCGGCCCTGAACTGGTGTTCTTTGTCCTTATCGAAAACATGCTCGTAAAATGCCGTCAATTCCATACTGTTCTGTGTCTCTTTCCCATCGTGGTAGCGGGTAAATTCTTCCGTCGGTTCCAGTGCATTATTCTGATAAAGATTGGCGGTGGTATCATGTCTTTTCACCTGACGGTAGTTGTAAATTCCGGTTATGCCTGCCGCATCTTTTTTGCTGATGGCCCAGTCGAAACCCAATTGAGCCAGATGGGAGAGAGGCCGGGCATATCCATCGGAGTTCTGATACAACCAGGTTGATTGCTTTGCGGTGGTATCTATGGTTTGCGAGGTGAGTTCACTGGTACGGTGCCGGTAATCCTGCCTGAAACCATAACTGCCGAATAGATTTACTTTCCCCATATTGAAGTTGAGTTGCAGGTTGGCATTGTACCGGTCGTTGTTGCCGACGTTAGCCCCGAGAATTCCATTAAAACCTGCTTTCCGTTCTTTTTTCAGGATGATGTTGATGATCCCGCCGGTTCCATCAGGCTTATATTTGGCTGATGGATTAGTTATCACTTCAATTTTATCGACCAGAGCAGCCGGCATTTGATCCAGGTTTGCTGCGCCGCTCATCACAGATGGCCTGCCATTGACCAGAATCGTAACACTGCCCGACCCGCGGAGGCTCACATTCCCATCCATATCCACAGCAATGGATGGAATTGTCTGGAGCATATCGGTCACGGTTCCGGTTTGTGCCTGGATGTCCTTCTGAACATTGAATACCTTCCGGTCAATTTTATTGATCATCATCGATTTTTCAGCGGTGATGGTTACTTCATCCATAGAAATAGCTGATGATCCGAGGCTCAGTGTTCCCAGGTCGACTTTTGGATGTTTTTTGCTCACGATGATGTGCCTTGAACGTTGTTTTTCGTAACCCACAAAGGTATATTCCATCACAAAGGACCCATACGGAACATTGGTCATGAGGAAATACCCGTTGCTGTCGGACACGATGCCGGTTACCATCTTACCCGACAATGAATCGAGCAGCACCATGTTGGCATACTCCACCGGTTTTCGATTTTGGGAATCAATTACCCATCCCGAAACGCTGCCTGGATGCCTGGTTTGGGAAAAGAGGGTGAGCTGAAAACCTAAAAAGAGGAGCAGGATCAGGAGTCGGGGCATAAATTTTGGCAAAATGTCAATCAGAAAAATGGCAGGCCACAAAAGTAGGAAAAATTATCTTACAGTACCGAATTCAGTGAGAATCATGAGGATAAATGCCGCCGACCAGCTAAAATGTTCTGCATTTAAACCTTTTCCGGTAAGAGGGTGATAATTTTCCCTGACGGAAATGGTCGGATTGAGCAATCCCTCACAATGGGTCAGGAGCTTGACGGTAAGAGAATCAGCATCGGCAACATAACCATATTTTCTTAATCCGTGGATGGCGAACCAGGCTTGGTCAAGCCAGACCGGCCCACGCCAGTAGCCCTTTTCCGGATCGAAACCGGGATCGTTGGCTGCAATGGTTGGGAATGGAACGAAGGTGTTGAATTCGATGGGATTCAGAATGTGGTTCCTGATCATGGATGCCTGTTCCTTGTCGGCGATGCCAGCCCAAAGAGGGATCCATCCGTTTGGTTCCAGCACCCGGACAGGCTTTTTTGAGCGGATGTCAACATCGTAATAGAACCCGGTTTTTTGATCCCACATCGTTTCATACATCTTTTTTTTCAGGGTGGTTGACTCAAGCCGGAACTTAGCTGCCTGTTTCATTTCGCCCGCGGCCTTCGCCAGTTCAGAAAGACTCTCTTTTTCAGTAAAAAGATAGGCGTTGAGATCAGCCGATTCCTGGTTCATGCTCCATGCGTGGCTGTTGTTCTGCAACATTCGGGCACTGTCAAACCGTACTGCGTTATCCCATCCGCTTTCCCAGCGTGCTGCCTGGATGGTCCCATCCGTCGCCCCATATTCACAAAGGCCGTTTTGATCATGGTCACGATGTGTGTACCACCATTGATGGTACTTAAGCAACCGCGGAAACATCTCTCTAACAAAAGCGGTATCACTTGTTTGCCGGAAAATTTCTTCCACCGCCCAGGCCGAAAGGGGAGGTTTGGTATCCCGGTAATTGTTTTCGGTAGAATCAATAAAGATACAATCGGCAACCATCCCGCAGGAATCCTGGAAGTCGAACATGGAGCGGATACTGTTTTTTGCCAGTTCCGGGTCAATTGCAGAAAGGGCATAAGCGTGTTTCCAACTGTCCCATGCCCAGAACCCGGTAAAACCCAGATAAGATGGGTAAACACCCTCATGCTTCAGTGCACCGGATGGCCCCTGCCGGTTATTCATCAGGGTGAAAATGCACTTCCTGGCCAGTGAGTCATACATGGAACCATTCTTTCCGGTAAAAGCAGGTCTTTTAGCACCTGATGCTTTCCATCGTCCCATTGCGGCCAGGAACCTCCCATCATCGGGCCTCAAAGACCCTGGCGTAAATGAATCAGGGTTGTCTTTCCCATGATTCTTTTCCGGGATCAAACTGAATTTTCTGAAAACATCCATCGTTACCGTTTTCCTCGCCACAGCAAAATCATCCACCTTTTCCTGGTCTTTTGGTTCCACAAGAGTGGCCAGAAAATAAACTTTGCCTTTTGTTTCGAGCCAGCCTACAAACCATCCGTAGTTGTTGCCGTTGCGGACTGCCCAGCCGGTTTTGCCACTCAGGGAGTAATCGGGAGTTACCTCAATGACCATGATGGACTTCACCGCCTGCATTACCTGTTTTTTCAAGGAAAGTTTCTCTTCGTACAGCCGCTTGACGAAGTTAACCTGCTGTCGCGGGGTGATCCTTGAATTTCCTTCCAGCCAGAAAAGGTCGATATTTTCAGGGTGAACATCCATACCGGTATAGTTGATTTTATCCAGGTTGGATTTCATCCGGACCGGGCCAATCTTCCTGGCGATTTCCTGGAAACAGGGAACACACGAAACTTTAAAGGCTTCCCGCAAGGTGAGATCTTTATTCCACTGGGGTAGTCGGCGCTGTTCTCCGTTCCACCTGAATACATAGCCCGTGTCGATAACCCCGGTTTCCAGGCCAATCAACGAATTGGGAATTTTAAACGTAGATGCGGGCAGGTACCCGCTGTCCCATAAGGCAGGCTTGTAGCCAAAATACCGGCCCTTCTCCGGATCAAAAATCACGATTGTTCCGGTCATGCCGTTTTGGTCAAAAATTTCCTTGAGAATCTGTGTAGAATCGGCGCCTGATTTCATCGCAGTCACCTTTTTCATGATGTCATTGGGAATTGTCGCTGACAATACATACTGGGCGATTTTCCATTGCCCGGCCAATTTTACCAGAGACCCTGATCCCCTGCAAAGCCCCATTTGCGTGTCCAGCAATTCGTCAAACCAGGCATTCGTTCCATCATTGTTAAGATAGACATTCCTGCTGACAGGTTTAAAGTTCCAGGTTCTTTTTTTGTCAAAATAGGGCTTACACCATTTACTAAACTCAGTGGTAGTCCAGTATTCCGTGGCATCGGTGCCAATGAACACCCCTTCCGGGGTCATGGCGCCGATATAGGCTTCATGGTTACCGAGCGCAGCGTCTTTATGCCAATGGTCAAGGAGAAGGTTTAATTGAATTTTCACACTATCAACCGCTTGCTGGGCTTCCAGCTGATATTGAAAAGTTATAAAGAGGAATAAGGGAACAAGGAAAAAAACTTTTCGCATAACTTTTTTATGCAAAAATAATAAATCATTTTGTGGTCCGGCAGGGGAATGATTGGTTGTTATCGCAAAAGCAGCATCCCCGCTACTGGTAAATCTTTGTCGAATTGCGGTACCCTGACTGATTGATATACCAATTGGTGTACTGTGCGCCTGAGGACTGAGACCAGGCTGCGAAATGGTTGTACCCCTGGATAATTGGAATCCGTTCGGAGGTATAATCGAATTTGACAGGAAGGTTCAAGGCCCAGGGAAGATTTGTTGCGGTTTTATAATAACGCCCCGTTGCCGGATTTGAATTATCATTGCCAGAACCAAATAAAGCAGCATCAGCCAGTGAAGTCGGAGCATGATCAGCCAGATGAACTTCGAGCGAGCGGGTCATGTTTTTAATCAGGAATGGGTTATACGGTGGAGATCCTACGACAGACTGAGCAAGCGGAGTGGTGAGATGAATGTTAATTTTGACGGTGTCGCCATATCCTTTGGGGCTTGCAGGGTCTGTGTTGTAATAGCCCGTGCCTCCCCCGCGATGTATTACATTGTTGAAGTTGTCAAAAACGATGATCACAGCTTTCGACTGGTTGTTTTCAACCCCGCTGGAGGCAACAGAAATATAGGAGTTCTGGAGAGAGGCCCCGGAAACACTGCCAACCTGTCCGGGTAAAATGCCGTCGATCTGGAACCCAAAACCGTTGCTGTAACCTGCGCCGGCAGCCCGTACATAGAAATTCGGCTTTATATCCACTACTTTATTCTGAGCATTGGTCACTACCCGGTAACGGTAATCAACCACCAGATCATTCAGGTCATAATCGCCTTTCGACGGCCAGAGGTCTTCGAATGCCAGTGTGCCATAAGTGTATTGAGCGGGATAGTAGTTGTCAAAAGCACGGGTAGGGTCGGAGGGGTATTTGTCGAGGTTGTCGGGAACTCCGTCAGCGTCGGCATCATTGGGTAGCGGAGTACCGCCTATTCCCTCCGGATTACAGGTAGATATAGGAATTACATTTGTGGCATTGGATATCTTTTTAAGCGTTGCGCCATTGATAAAGTTTGCGCTGCCTCCAGGGCTTAAGGTGCCCGAAGGCGTTACCATTTCAATTGACCCTGAAACTTTAAATTGTGCATTGATGGCGCCCGAATTACTGATCTTGATCTCGCTTCGGCCACCGGTGCCCTGGATATCGGTGTTCTGAATATAATCAAATGTGGAAATCATGGAGTTGTTTTTAAGCAACACTGTGGCTCCCGAATTGATCTGAAGAGATCCTGTTTCCTTAAGGTAAGCGCCATTCAGGGTGATATTGCCACTGCTCAGGTTCATGTTCTGGTGTACAATCATTTTACAATTGTGATACAACGTGCCGTTGTTCAGGTTAAACTGGCCAAAAACTTCTATGGATCCATTGTTGGTAATGGTTGTATTCAAATTGAAGTTGCCGTTGATGGTTAAAGAACCTGTTGTAACAAACAGACTTGAATTTGAATTAATATTAAGCCCGTTGTTCATCACCATGGAACCGTAATTCTCAAGCGATCCGCTCGGGGAAAATTGCGAATTGATCACAAAATCATTTCCGTAATTGATTATCCTGGGCGTGGTTCCGTTCATATTCAATCCCCCCAGTGAAATATGTGAATTGCTGAATAAGGTAAGTCTTGAACCGTTTCCCATCACCAGATTGTTATCCATTTGAAAAGTACCGCCCTGGGTAACTGCGATGAAACATCCGGTACCCATGTTGTTGACGTTTTGAGGATGAAATGTTCCGCAAACATTAATCGATGCCCCGCTGCTGCCAAAATTGATGCTGCCGGTAAAAGTTCCGGTTACATACCAGGTGCCGTTGTTGATGGTGTAGGTCTGATTTCCGGATAACGTTTTTTCCGGAGTTGCACCACTACAGTCAGGATCAGTCAGATTGCTGATGGTGTTTTTAAGGATGGTTTGTGTAAACAGATAATTAATGTTCTCATTAATATTTACACTGTCAAGTTTGGAAAACCCACTGCCATCTTCTGCTTTCAGGAAAATTTTCTGACTTGCCGTGGGTATTCTCAAAGAATAGTCAAAGTGTGAGTTGTATCCAGCAGATCCCATGACCAGCAAACTTCCTCCATGATCAGGATGCTGGTCATACACAGAAATCCGGCAAAGGGATCCGATATTGACCGGAAGTAAGTCAATTGCGACGGATAAATTGACTAAACGGCTTGATTCCCAGTTAAAATCAGGAGATATTTTCAATTCGTCCATAGATGTCGGAGCTGTATCCGTTGTGGTTGTTTTGTGACAGCTATTTAACCCGATGATCATCATACCGATAATCGTAACCAGGAAAATTATTTTTTTCATAAGCACTTCATTTTTCCAAGGAAGTATAAAGGTAACTATAATTTTAAGACCTTTGATGAAAATCTGAACCATGAAAAGTCTGTCTGTTATTTCTTTTATTATTGCATTGTTTGCGATGCAAACCGCCTTCGCACAAAACAGCGCCGGTGAATACAAAGTGGTTAAAACAATTCCCGTAGAGGGAAATGGCGGCTGGGATTATCTCACGGTTGATAAACCGACCCAGCGATTATTTATTTCTCATGGAACGTGCGTGGAAGTAATTGACTTGAAAACGGATAGACTCATTGGACAAATACCCAATACGCCCGGTGTTCATGGCATTGCCTGTGTTCCTGCCCTGAATAAAGGTTTTATCACGGCTGGCCGTATTGATTCCGTGATTGTTTTCGATTTGACGACCTTAAAAGTTTTGGATAAAATAAGTACCGGTAAAAACCCTGACGCGATCCTCTATGATGAGTTCAGCAGCCGGATTTTCACTTTCAATGGCCGTGGAAACTCCATCACAGCCATTGATGCAGAAACAAACCTGGTAGCCGGGACCATCGCCGTATCCGGCAAACCGGAAGCGGCAGTATCGGATGGGAAAGGGAAAATATTTTGTAATATTGAGGATAAATCTACCGTGGTTAAGTTTGATGCATTAACGCTTAAAATAGATGCAGAGTGGCCGCTCAGCCCGGGAAAAGAACCAACCGGCCTTGACCTTGACCGTAAAAACAACCGCCTGTTTTCTGCATGCAGCGAATCAAATCAGATTGTGGTCATGGATGCAACCAACGGAAAGATCGTTGCAACTTTGCCAATGGGCGAAGGATGCGACGGAATTATATACATTGCCGGCGATCACAACGCCATTTCCGCCAATGGGGCAGGAACAATAACAGTTGTAAGGCAGAATGGCCCTGACAATTACAAAGTCGTGCAAACGCTTGCAACCCGCCAGCGTGCGCGCACCATCACTTACGATGAAACAACAAAACGATTTTACCTGCCTTCCGCAGAGGTAACGAATGTAAACGACAAACGTGTAATCACCCCCGGATCGTTTAACATTACAGTTATTTCAAAATAGTTGAGGATGATTGATTTACGAAGTGATACGGTGACTCGCCCCTCCAGAGAAATGCTCGAAGCCATGTTTTCGGCACAGGTGGGCGATGATGTTTTCGGTGATGATCCTACAGTCAATGCGCTGGAGGAAAAGGCTTCCTCCCTGTTTGGCAAAGAAGCTGCGCTTTTTTGTCCTTCCGGCACCATGACCAACCAGATCGCCATCAATGTACACACCAGACCGGGAGATGAAGTGATCTGCCATCGGGATTCGCACGTATATTACTATGAAGGCGGGGCCATGATGCGCAACTCCGGAGTGTCGGTGTGCCTGCTTGACGGACCGCTTGGACAAATCAACGCAGAAGAGGTTGAGAACCATATCAACCCCGATGATATTCACCGGCCGGTTACATCGCTGGTTGAAGTAGAAAATTCGATGAACAAGGGAGGGGGTACCATTTACAAGTATGGGGATCTCGTTTCAATCTCGGCTGTCTGCCGTAAACATCAACTGAAACTCCATCTCGACGGAGCCCGGATTTTCAATGCCCTGGCTCAAAATGAAGGGAAGCCTGATGAATATGCGAAGTTGTTCGATTCCGTATCAATTTGCCTTTCAAAGGGGTTGGGTGCGCCCATTGGTTCCTTGCTCATCGGCGATAAACCTTTTATCAAACGTGCCCGCCGGGTGCGTAAGGCATTTGGTGGCGCCATGCGGCAGGCGGGATATCTTGCCGCCGCCGGCATCTATGCACTTGACAACAACATCGACCGTTTGAAACTGGATAACAAACGGGCCCGGTATCTTGGCGATATACTGACAACCCATCCGTTGGTTGCCTCCGTGATCCCAGTCGAAACCAACATTGTCATCTTCACCCTCCGGAAAAAAAAATCGGCCGGCGAATTCCTCGGCAGGATGAAGGAGAACGACATTCATGCAATTTCGATTGACCCCCAAACCATCCGTTTTGTGACCCACCTCGATTTCACCGATCCAATGCTGCAAAAAGTCGAGTCAGTCCTGAAAACCCTCTCAACCTGACTATCCTCCCCCTTTAACATTTGACTTTTAACATTTGACTTTTGACCTTCATTTCCTCATCCCATCCCATCCCTGTGCGGTGATCGGAATGGATTTTCCATCGGGAGTAATCATGTTTTTCCCATCAGAAGAAGCAGTCATGTGGCCGATGATCGCGATTTCTTTAATGTCCTTGATCTTTTCATAATCTTCCTGTTTCACGGTAAAAAGAAGTTCATAATCTTCTCCTCCGCTTAGCGCAGCCACACTTGGAATAATCTTATATTCCTTGGCAAGTTCTCGGGTGTGTTCATCGATGGGTATTTTTGCTTCAAAAAGTTTGCATCCCACGCCTGATTGTTTGCAGATATGAAGGATTTCTGAGGCCAGTCCATCGGAAATATCGATCATGGCGGTTGGTTTGACCCCGATTCCCAGGAGCAGATTCCGGATATCGGTGCGGGCCTCAGGCTTTAACTGCCGACCAACCTGGTAGTCAAATCCGGATAGTTCAGGTTGCATGTTCGGATCCACCTTAAATACCGACTTCTCTCGTTCAAGGATAAGGAGACCGATATAAGCGCTTCCCAGGTCGCCTGTAACGCAAAGCAGATCGCCTGACCTGGCGCCGCTGCGATAAGTCACCTCCTCTTTTTTGGCTTCACCAACGATAGAAACGGAAATCATCAATCCCTTTATATTTGAGCTGGTATCGCCGCCAACCAGGTCGACCCTGTATTTCTCACAGGCCATGAGCACACCGGCATAGAGTTCATCGAGCGCTTCGGCCGAAAACCGGCTGGAAACAGCCAGTGAAACGGTCATCTGCCTGGGAATGCCATTCATGGCAGCAATATCGGAGATGTTTACCACGGCTGCTTTGTAGCCAAGGTGTTTGAATGGTACATAGGTGAGGTCAAAATGGATTCCCTCCACCAGCAGGTCGGTTGAAAGTAAGATTACTTTTTCACCTGCATCAATCACTGCCGCATCGTCGCCAATGCCTTTCAGTGTTTCCGGGTGATAGGTTCTCACATTCTTTGTCAGGCGGTCGATGAGCCCAAATTCACCTAACGCTGCCAGGGAAGTCAGACCGCTGCTGTTTTCGATGGGTTTTTTATCTTTTTTTTCGTACATGTGAACATATTTCGGAATTCGGAATTCGGCATTCGGAATTCGGATTTGAGATTTCCAGCTGTCAAAATTACAACTAAAAGGTTAAAAGGGAGCAGTTTTCATGGCATTGAACTGTCTCTTACCGGGAAAACAGTTTTTTTGTCTACTTTTGGTAGATGGATTTATCGGATAGCATATTTTTTTTCGACAAGCCGGTTTTCAGGCTGGGAGAAAAAGTTAGAAGGGCACTGATTCTTATCATTTTGTGTGTTGCGATGCTTGCATCGTTTGACGGGTTAACGCAGGATACGACAAAGGTGCTTTTCATCGGTAATAGTTTCATGAGTTTTAATGAATTGCCGGCACTCTTCAGTCAGCTTGCACAGGGAGCCGGTGAAAGTGTTGTTGTTGCGTCTCACATGCCGGGAGGCGCTTCGGTTGGTGATACCATCCAGGGAACATTTGCGCATATGTTTAACCCTGATGTTTATGCGCTGATTAAAAGTCAGGATTGGGATTATCTTTTTCTTCAGGACCGGCAAAGCCGTTTTGCGATGAGTCGTGGTGTGTTTCCGGGCGACAGCAGAGTGATGGAAGGACATCTCAAAATCCGCGATTCTTTGTTGTTTTATCATCCTTGTGCCCACATGATCTGGTTTGCCGGGTTTGGAACCAAAAATGGATATCCGCCATATTCCACTACCGGCGTTGGGCTGATTGACAGCATTTATCAGAATTATCTGTATTTGGAAGACTCAGCAGGACAGGTCATTGCGCCGATCGGACCGGCTTATTTAAGAATAATTGCCAATTATCCCTCCATTGACCTCTGGGGCCCTGATGAGGAGCACCCTTCGTTGAAAGGTTCATTGCTGATTGCCAGTGTGCTGTATGCAACGATTTTTAAATGTTCACCGGTTGCAAGCACTGTTAACCCGGGAATACCTGCGGCGGAAGATTCCATACTGAAAATCACGGGGTATCAAACCACCTTTGATAGTTTAACTTTTACCGGTCTGTCGGGCATTACACCACCCGTGATTCAAAATGGAGATTCCTTATATGTTTTTGGATTTCAATCGTGCAGCTGGTTTTTCAATGGGATTTCTTTTCCTTTAAATAATTGTGTGGCACCTGTAACCCAACCGGGTGAATACTTTGCCATGGTTACCGATGGACACGGATGTACTTTCAGAACTGCAGAGGCAGCTTATTCAATTTCGACATCAATCAACAACCATAACGATGAACCTGCAGTAATTAAAGTCTTTCCAAATCCGGCCATCTCCGGGATAGCTGTCAGCTCAGACATTACACTGCATAAACTGATTATTCTTAATTCGATTGGTGCAATTGTAAAAGAAATTTCTGATCCATCAGGTGTTTCAGAAATAGATGTTTCAATGTGGCCAATTGGTTTATATCTGATCCTGATCACTCCACAAGAGGGTGCAAGCAAAACCATTAAATTTCTCAAGGATTAACACAATAGAAAGCCATGGATAAAATTAAAGTGCTTTTTGCTTCGTTTTTGTTCGGAATGGTAACGGTTAATTTGTTTTGTCAGGTTTCCATTTCGGTTGATAATTCCCCTGCTGATAGTTCTGCTATCCTTGATGTTAAATCATATTCAAAGGGATTACTAATTCCCAGGATGACATTAGCTCAGCGGAATATGATTGCCCATCCTGCGCAAGGGTTGATGATTTTCTGTACAGAGAACAATAAGTATTATTTTAACCAGGGAACATCTGGTTCTGCCAATTGGATTATGTTGAATAGTCAATGGGTGTCAGTTGATTCAAAGATCTATTATAACACCGGGAATATCGGTGTTGGCACTACCTCTCCCGGACAGAGAATTCATTTGGTGGATGGGAATTTCCTGATTGAAGGAGTTCATGAGACAGCATTAATTATGAAAAGAGACACCACTTTCATGGATGGTCGATCAGGGAATAGTCCAAATCCCATATTCCATATAGGCAGAATTAACAGGGCTGGCGACAAGGATCCTGAGTTCAGGGTTTTATATGAAGATGCCATAACCCCGGAAACACCTGTCTTTGAGTTTGACAGAAAGGGTATCGTAGCCTCAGTTAAACCCCCATTGTCGTCGGGACTATCCGTTGGTTCCCATTTTGAAGGCTTTTATCATGGCGCTGCTTTCCCATACTTCAGGTTAAATTCATTTCCGAAGATGAGGCTTGAAATGGGCCCTGGCGGGAATGAGGATGTCGATGTTGCGGTTGAGAGGTTTGCAAAAAAAATGTTAGGCTTCTATACGAAAAACATTTGTCAGGTTGTCATTGATTCTTTAGGCAGAATGGGAATAGGCACCCTTTTGCCAAAATCAAAACTTGAAGTACACGGGTTTATTCACTCATCCGATTCAGGGTTTAAGTTTCCGGATGGGACCGTGCAAAAGACCGCAGCATTATGTGTTCCGGCAAACCTGGTATCTACGGCACAGAAGCCATATAATTACACCGTTAATTATGGCATTGACGTTAACATACCACAGCCCTGCAAAGAAATTACGATCGCAGATTTATCAACCAACCCTGGGAATTCAGGTTTCGTTCTCATTTCACCGAATGGGAAACGATGGAAAATTACAGTGAACGATGATGGCGAACTGAAAGCCACTCCTGACCAATGAGACCCTAAACTATACCAAATATCCATTATTAATGATGCATAGAAATTTTTATTATTCACTTGTCGGAATCATTTTTACGACCATGATGTGCAGTTGCACTACCTATTATTTGACCACCTCCAGCCTGAACAAACAACTTGCGCAGATTGACACCAACAGCATTCATGAGGTGTATGATTTCAGATTTGGGATGCTGGGTGTTGTCGTCGGGGGAAAGCATTTTTACAACACGATCAGTGAAGTTGTGGTCACAGATAAAACAGGGGAAACTGATACCTTAGTTGTAACGGCTCATACAGGTGTGAAAATTACTGATAAATATGGGGTACATAAAATCGTGCTCTTTGACTCCATGTTCATCAGAGACAGTTTACTTTACGGCAATAAATCACATTTAATAAATATCCCCATCAAGCCGTTTCACTTGCGGGATATCGCAAAACTTGAATTACAGGAATAACCAAACCGAAGATGATAAAAAAAATACTCGATAATTTCAAAATAGCTTCCTTAAACAAGATGCAACTGGCTGCGATTGATGCGGCAAAAAAAAACACGGACATTGTGCTTCTTTCCCCGACAGGATCAGGAAAAACGCTTGCTTTTCTGTTGCCGGTTTTAAGCAGTTTAAAATCCGACTGTACAGGGATTCAGGCCATGATACTGGTTCCATCGCGTGAACTGGCCATGCAGATTGAACAGGTTTTTAAACAGATGAGCACAGGATTCAAGGTGAACTGTTTTTATGGCGGACATGCTACCAAAACCGAAAGAAATAACTTAACCCATCCGGCTGCCGTGGTGGTTGGAACACCCGGCCGGATTGCCTACCATCTGCGCAACGATCATTTTGATTCCGATCAAATACACATGTTGATCCTGGATGAATTTGACAAGGCCCTCGAATTCGGTTTTAAAGAGGAAATGTCGTTCATCATCAGTCAGTTGAAGAAGGTTAAAAAGCGCATCCTGACCTCTGCAACCAACATGGAGGTGATCCCTTCATTTACCGGAATTAAAAACCCGGTTGAACTAAATTTTTTAAACAACGACTCACCGACCACCGCAGGATTAAAGGTGAAATATCTGAGAGCTGCCGATGCTGATAAATTGCAACTTTTATTTGCGCTTATTTGCAAACTTCAAAATAAGCCGACTCTTGTTTTTTGCAATCATCGGGAAGCCGTCGAACGCATTGGAATCCTGCTCCATGAGAAGGGGTTGGCGCATGGCATTTTTCATGGTGGCATGGAACAGGAAGAGCGGGAACGTGCACTGATAAAATTCAGGAATGGCAGTCATCGGTTGCTCATTACCACCGATCTTGCCTCCCGTGGACTCGACATCACTGAAATAGAGGCCATTGTTCATTATCAATTGCCGGTTACCCAGGATGTGTTTACCCACAGGAATGGGAGAACCGCACGTATGAATGCAGCAGGAACTGCCTATTTGCTGTTAGCTGCCACTGATCACCTTCCACCTTTTATCAAAGAAACTCCTGATCTGGAAGTTTTGCCGGAAAAAAACACGATGCCCGATAAATCCCCATGGCGTACTTTATTCATTTCAGCCGGAAAAAAAGAAAAGGTCAACAAAATGGATATTGTTGGTATGCTGCTGAAAAAAGGAAAACTGGCCAAAGAAGAGTTAGGCCTCATCGAAGTACTGGATCATGCCAGCTATGCTGCCGTTCACAGCAATAAAATTGAAGCAGTTGTGAAACTGATCAGAGATGAAAAAATAAAAAATAAAAAAGTAAGGATTGAAATTTCCTGGTGACCGTCTGACGAAAGCTGTTTTGGTACCAACCTACTTCTTGGCTTTCTTCTCTTTTTTCTCCAGCCTTTTTTCCTTCAGTGTTTTTGTCGGCTCTTTTTTGACCTCTTTTTTTTGATCCTGTCCTTTTGACATAACTTTTGGTGTTAAGGTTAATACACTTGGTTTATTGTTTATTAAAAGGGCATGTTGTCGCCTGCCGGCATTTCGTAGTAACCGGGAAGCGGTTCCTGTTCTGGTGGTATGGATTGTCCGGCGCCCTTCTTCACGATCTTCCATGCTTTGGCTTCGGTATACCAACGACTGTTGAACTCCCGGCTTTCGAGGTCGAAGGATACTTCGGCCTCTTCTCCTTCGGAAAGTTTAAACTGGTCGATTTTATCACCCCAGAGTGAAAAACAAATTTTTCGGGGGATCTGGGCGGAGGTTTCAATGATAAATTCCTGCTTTTTCCAGGTCCCGTTTTTTCCTTCGCCCGACTGAAGCGGCAATAATCTAATAACTCTTCCTGTTATTTCCATGATAATCAGTTGCTTGTTAATTAAAATCCAGACCGGATTTTATCGAACAAAAATAAAACAAATTGAAACACGAAATCCCATTGTTAATAATTTTGGTTTCTGACCTACTGGCTGTGTTTAGGGTTTAAAAATGTCTTACTACTTTCCATTAAGGATCTCCCGTTCAACCATGATTTCCGCCATCGTCTTTATCATCTCCCTGCTGGATTTTTTATAACTCATGGCTTTATTAATCAGCAGAGCAATGGCAACTGTATCATTCTCCAACATTGATTTATAATAATTGAAACGCGTATTCACCATATATTCCGCATCGATCCTGATCATCTCCTGCACAGTTTTACCCTGTGTTCCGGCTTTTTTTCTGACCATTTCAATCCATTCAGGATTAGTCAGAATTCCCAAAGTATAAGCAAGGACCAGTTCATTCTGTGAGATTTTTTCCGCAAGTAATTCCCTGTTTCCTTCATCCCCGATTTCCAGTTTGTTTTCCAAAAATCTGACATTCCTTGATAACGAAGAGTCATTCTCCCATCCATGGATCGACAGGAGAATTACATAGGCCCTGACAAAATCGCCTTGTGCAAAATACAGATCACAGTGTGTTTTTTGTAATACGGGGTGATCGGGGTAAAGCTTCAGCCCTTTTTTCAGAACATTTTCTGCTTCTTTATACATGTTTAATTTTCCATATGCTTCGGCTAAATTTATAATCGATTTCATTTTATCCGGAAATACGCGGTAAGCTTCCTGGAAAGCTATTAAAGCATTGGGAAAATCATGCAATTCCGAATATGCTTTTCCAAGGTAAGAAGCAACAGGGTTTGCCAGCGGATCCATGTTTTTCAGGGGTGATTCCGCCTCCCTTGCATTGGCAAGCATCAGTGGCCCGTCATGCTGCTCAAATGCAGTATAAGCCTTTCGCAGGTAAACTTCCTGGCTCACTACGGAAAAACTGTAATAAACTGCAAACGAAATCAGCAGCAGGTATGGGATCATGACCGGTAGTCTTTTGATATTGACAGAGACATTTGGCTTTAAACGATGCATCATCGTAACAGCGCTGATAAGGTAGAGTGCCAGGAATGCCTGGTGATAAGGCCGCTCATAAGGAAAATCAAAAGCAGAGGCAACCAGGTAAACGACAATACCTGCAAGGAGAAACAGTGACAATACCTTGTCTTTGATTGTCGATTTATCGATAATAACCAGGAGATAATAAATCACCAGACCGAAAATTGAAAGAAACAGGATGATACCGGTGATCCCTTTTTCTGACATTACCCACAGATAATCATTGTGTGGTCGAATCCAGTTTAATTGCTCCTCATCGGAAAACCGTCCCTTGTAATAGGCTGGCGCATTGATTTGCCAGTTACCGGCTCCGACCCCGGTAAGATAATGCTCGCGGATCATGCTGATCGTCAAGGACCATGTTTTCAAACGGCCGGTATTCAGTACGTTTTTTGTGTCGGCCATTGAATTTAAGTACCTGATAAAAGAATTCTGACTGCTCTGGCGGGAAGAATTGAACAATACGATGCTTGCAAACAGAATAACCAGAATTCCTGCAATGAGGGTATTCCGCCATTTTCCCGGAATATGGAATTTATCAGCCAACAGGATGAGAATTGTCATCATGATTGTTCCTGAAACGAGCATACCCAACCAAACAGCCCTTGTTCTTAACAGGATGATCAATATGAAAATGAGGATAAATGCAGCTATAAAAACCGGTCTCAGTTCCTTTTTGGCACTGTATATTCCATAAGCGATAAATGGCAGCATCATCAGCAATGAAAGTGAAAAAAGGTTTTTATGCGACATTATGCCGTCAACTGCATAAACAATCGGACGGCCATCGGGTAAAAAAAGTGCAGGAGATTGCAAAACACGCAAATAGTATTGGATAAAACCTATAACAATCGAAATCAACGCTGAATACAGAACCAATACTGATAATTTTTCCTCCCATTTATCAGTTTGTATGAACAACATGGAGCCAATGATTATCAGCGAAATAAATATAAAAGTTTTAACAATGTCAAAAATGCTTTCCCTGAAATTAAAGGCAAACGCCATAGAGATTATTGTGGCAAGGAACCAGGCTGCAAGCAGAGGGAAAAGTTTGAATCTGAGAATCGAAAAATCGAGCTTCCCGAAGGATTTTACCTCGAAGAAAGCAATTGCAAACCCTGATAGAAATAAACTTAGCGCCAGTAACCTGGGCATGAGGGTCTGATCCCAAACCTCATTCAGGTAAAAATAGGGGAGGAAAACCACGATGAATCCAGTAAACACGTAAAAAAGGAAATGGTTTTGCCTGATTCCCAAAAGCGATTTAAGGTTCTTTAGATGCTTCATAACTAAATAATTTTGCAAAAAACATCAAATAGAATATCCAAAGTTATTAATTTTAATATCTTTAACGTTGGTAAAATTTAAATCATCTGCAACATGAAAAAGTCATACATGATTCTGGCGATTATTTTGTTTTTCAGTCTGAGCGCCTTTGCTCGGCAGCATGGTGAAACCGGCAAAAATGCAACAAGGAGTCCAAACAGTATTATTTTCAGCGAAAACTTTGACGGGCTGACAAGTCTGCCTGCAGGTTGGACTGATTACACCCAGGATGGCTGGGATATGATACTGGCTCAAAACGATGAAGTGATATTTTTCAAACAAAGTACCGGAGTCAAAACGATGATTCTTTCAACTCCGCTGATTGATCTTACCAATGCGTCGCAATTGACTTTCCGGTTCAGGTCTAAACTGGTCGTCTCTACCCTGAAGGTCGGGTTGATGACCGACCCTTCCAATCCCAATACCTTTCAGTTGCTTACACAATTCCAGGCCGATACGAATATGATTTTATACACCGTTCCTTTGGGCACGGTGTCGGGTTCCCGCTATATTTCCTTTAACTGGGTTGGGACCTATTTCAAATCGTCCTATCTCGATGATGTGATCGTTTATGACAATGCCGTGCAAAACAATGTCCCCTCCAATGTGAACAATGCTGTATTGACTCCTGGTGCGAATGGAGTCTATTCAGGATTGCTGTCATGGGTAAATCCAAGTCAGGAAGCAGACGGGGATCCGCTGACTGACCTTGATTCGATCTCAGTCAGACTGAATGGAAATTATTATACCACCATTCTCAATCCGCCCATCGGGGTCAACCAGAATATATCCGTCACTGTTCCCTTTCCGATGATGTATTCTGCAACATTAACACCGTATAACTCTGCCGGCGAAGGAATACCGAATACTACCCCGGAAGTATGGGTTGGCCTGGATATCCCCGGTGCACCTACCGCAGTAACCCTTACCCAGGTGGGCAATCTTGCCACCCTGAAATGGTCTCCACCGAAAGTTGGCGTGCATGGCGGATTTTTCAACGGTATTATTACCAACTACCATATCATTCGGGCTGACAACTGGCAAACCGACGTTTCAGGCACAGACAGTTCCCTGGTCATGAATATTACCGACCCGGGCACCTTTAATTTCCAGGTCATACCTGAAAACATCATCGGGTCCGGACCTTACGGAACCTCCAATACCGGGGTTTTTCTTACCGGGAATTATTTGTTGTGGGAAGATTTCTGGGTTTCAGTTCCTGCCCATTTATGGTCCATCCAGGGAGAGAATAATTACAACTGGTGGCTCGGACATTCCAATAGTGCCGGAGGCGATGAACCTGAATTGACTTTTCAAAGCACAACACCCTATTTCTTTTCCTATTCGCGGATGGTTTCACCCCCGCTGAACACGACCGGGAAAAGTGCAGTAACCCTGGAATTCAGACATGCACATACGGCATACGGACCTTACATGCTGAAAGTAGAAACAAGCAGTGACGATGGGGTAACATGGCATTCAGGATTAATCATCCCGATCTCGGCAACCGCCCTGGCTGAAGAAAAATCAGTGGTACTCACCAACGCTGATGTGGGGGCTGCAAATTTCCGGTTTGCGTTTACTTTCGAAGGATCGGAGGCCAATGTAGAGAGTTTTTCTATCGATAATGTAAGGTTATTCCCAACCATGGGTATTGATGTGGCTGCCAATGCCATTATGCTGCCGGAGATCATCCATCCGGGAGATGCTGTGATTCCGCAAGCCATTATTCAAAACCTGGGTGTCGACGCGGTCCCGTACAAGGCAGTCTGCACCATCCACGGCAGTAATGGAAACATATACCATGATTCATTATTGACTTCGATTCAGCCAGGCGCCATCGACATCTTGTCGTTTGCAAACCTGGTGATGCCCGAAGGTGAATTTTCTTCCAAAGTATTCGTACAGTGTTTGTCTGACAACAACCCCTTGAATGATACCGTCCACAAAGATTTTGTTTCCTATAAAACATATCAGCGCTCCATGGTTGTTCTTGAAGATGCAACAGGCACCTGGTGTACCTATTGTCCGGGCGCTTCGATGGGAATAGAAGATCTTATGGCGCATGGCTATGCAGTTGCTGCGGTGGCCTATCACAGTGGCGACACCTATCAAACACCGGAAAGCCGTGCCAGGATCAACTATTATCCCGCCATTACCGGGTTTCCGACGGTGATGTTCGATGGGACGCTTGCCTACGTGGGAGGCAACCACTCCACCTCCTTGTACAGCAGCTATGTGCCGATGGTTGAACAGCGGTTGGCCAAAGTTACTCCGATAAAAGTATCCCTTGGCGAAATGCAGGTTGACAATAACATACTGACAGCCCAGGTGACGATCGAATCGCTTTCGCCGGTCAGGAACAGCAATCTGGTTGTTCATGCTGTTCTCACAGAGTCCGATATTCCGGAAGCCTGGCAGGACCAGACAAAATTAAACGAAGTTGAACGAATGATGTTTGCTGATTCTTCCGGAACACAGGTTGATCTGTCTGATAAATCTGAAACGGTCGCCATGCAGTTTTCGCTAAATCCTTCCTGGGTCAAAGAGAACCTCCGGCTTGTCGTATTTGTTCAGGATAAAGTTACCAGGGAGATATTCAACGGCGATATCAGGAAACCTGCCATCGGAATTTCTGAAGTTACTCCTTCCCTGATGAGAATTTATCCAAACCCGGCCTCTGAAACCGTAAATTTCCCCGTTTTAAAGGATGCAAAGATCCTTCTTCTTGATATGACAGGATCGGAAGTGTTTTCACAGGAGAACATTTCCGGCTCTTTTAAACTGGATGTCAGGCACCTCAAATCAGGGCTTTACATGGTAAGGATTTCTGATGACGGAAAGGAATATTTTGCGAAAATCCAAGTAATGCACTGATAATGAGATTTTATATTGTTGTTGTAGCTTTTGTTCTGCTGTGCCTGGTTTCGGGATGCATGAAAAATAGAATTACGGCCACCAATAAGGACCACACGACAGGAAGGTATGGCAATGAAATTCCTTCAGGCATTGTCTCTGATGAGATTGGAAAAATCACCCAATCGGTTAAAAAGGTTTACAGTGTTTCATCTTACACAACCTATCAATTCAAAAGAGAGGCAATGATCACCGGTTACCACCTTTATCAGGGAACATTTAAAAAAGCTGCATGGGGAGTGATCTCCACCAACGAAACTGTTTTCGGAACAGCAACTGTGATTGGGTTTACCAATTCGACCGTCGCATTGCTTACTTGTGCGCATGTTTTGAACTCTCCCGACACGCTGATCAGTTATTTTGATCCGGTGGGTGAAGATCCTTCCTATTATATCCAAAGCGTTTCAATCAAAGAGAAGCAGGAAAACTGGGTTAAAGACATCTCTTCCTGCGGTTCTTTTACGATACTTGCGTCTGACAATACCGCTGATATTGCTTTCCTGGGAAAAAAATGCGAAAACCTCACCGACTCAGTAACCCCTTTCCCAGTTCCTTCGGGAAGCGCCAGGGAACTGGGATGGGGCAACCTGGTGTATGTTTTTGGCTACCCGATGGGAAACCAGGTGATGACCAGCGGAATCGTCAGTTTATCCGTAAAAAGACCCATGGGAGAATTCACTGTTGATGCACTGATGAACAAAGGATTCAGCGGAGGCATTATTTTAGCCCATCGGGGAGGTACACCGGATTTTGAACTGGTGGGGATGGTGAAATCTGTGAATTCGTCCAGGGAGGTCTATCTTAAACCTTCATCCGACCAGGAGCGCACACCCGATTGGATGCCCTACAAAGGTGCTTTGTTTGTTGAGAAAAGCGATAACCTTCAGTATGGCCTGAATGCTGTAGTTCCAATGGAGTCCATCCTCGATTTTTATATCAAAAACAGAAAGGACCTTATCCGGAATGGCTACAACCTCGACCATTTTTTCCTCCCGGAAAAAAAATAATCCCACTCAATCTCTTCCGATTTTCACATTTAACATTTGACTTTTGCATTTTTACATTTCCATTCAGGCATTCCAATACCTGAATTATTGTATCTTTGCCGTACAATTTACCGCACTGCTTGTCGTGGTGCAAAAAATGACTAGATTTGTTCTAAATTATTGATCAATGGAATCCGAATCAAACAAGATACTGGATGAAGTTACGCAGGGTGATTACAAGTATGGCTTTGTCACAGATATTGAAACTGAATTTGCGCCCACAGGGCTTTCTGAAGATACCATCCGCTACATCTCCACGAAAAAGAATGAACCTGAGTTCATGCTTGAATTCAGGTTGAAGGCATACCGTCACTGGCTTACCCTTTCGCAGCCCCAATGGGCGCACCTGCATATCGAACCGATCAACTTCCAGGAGATCATCTTTTATGCGGCGCCAAAGAAAAAGAAGGAATTGACCAGCCTCGATGAGGTTGACCCTGAATTGCTGGCTACCTTCAACAAACTTGGAATTTCACTGGATGAGCAGAAAAAGCTGGCAGGGGTTGCAGGAGTGGCCGTGGATGCTGTAATTGACAGCGTTTCTGTTAAAACAACCTTCTCCGACACCCTTTCAAAACACGGAATCATCTTTTGCTCGTTCAGCGAGGCTGTTCACAACCATCCCGATCTGGTGAAACAATACATGGGTTCGGTGGTTCCATATACCGATAATTATTTTGCGGCGCTCAATTCAGCGGTTTTCAGTGACGGTTCTTTTTGTTTCATCCCGAAAGGAGTTCGCTGCCCCATGGAATTATCTACCTATTTCCGCATCAATGCCGCCAATACCGGACAGTTTGAGCGTACACTTATTGTGGCGGAGGAAGGCGCCTATGTGAGTTACATGGAAGGATGTACAGCGCCCCAGCGCGATGAAAATCAGCTCCATGCCGCCATCGTGGAGATTATTGCCATGAAGGATGCGGAAGTAAAATATTCTACAGTACAAAACTGGTATCCCGGCGATAAAAACGGACTCGGCGGGATCTACAATTTTGTAACCAAACGCGGAATCTGCAAAGGAAGCCATGCCAAGATCAGCTGGACGCAGGTTGAAACAGGCTCAGCCATCACCTGGAAATACCCAAGCTGCATCCTGCTGGGGGATCATTCGGTGGGGGAGTTTTATTCGGTGGCTGTTACCAACAACCATCAGCAGGCAGATACCGGAACAAAAATGATGCACCTCGGGAAGAATACCCGCAGTACGATCATTTCCAAGGGTATTTCTGCCGGCAAGAGCAACAACTCCTACCGGGGACTGGTACGGATTTCGAAGAATGCGACCAATTCGCGCAACTACAGCCAGTGTGATTCGCTGCTGCTCGGCGCCAAATGCGGGGCACATACTTATCCGTACATCCAGGTCGACAACAAATCGTCGATCGTGGAACATGAGGCCACCACTTCTAAAATTTCGGAAGATCAGCTCTTTTATTGTCAGCAACGGGGTATTTCGGCAGAAAGCGCTATCGGGTTGATTGTGAACGGCTACGCAAAAGAGGTGCTGAAACAACTGCCCATGGAATTCGCGGTGGAAGCGCAAAAGCTGCTGTCAATATCCCTGGAAGGAAGTGTAGGGTAATGTGCTGATGTGCTGATGTGCTGATGTGCTGATGTGGTAATAAAGGATTAGTGAATTATATTTTGACTTTTGACTTTTGATATTTGCATTTTGACTTTTACTCTTTAAACTATGTTATTACAGATTAAAAACTTACACGCCAGCATCAACGGCAAGGAAATTCTTCGGGGTGTTAACCTCGAAGTAAACAAAGGCGAGGTACATGCCATCATGGGCCCCAACGGAACCGGTAAAAGTACGCTTGCTTCGGTTATCGCCGGGCGGGAAGTATTTGATGTTACCTCCGGGGAGATTCTTTATCAGGGAAAAAACCTGCAGAACCTGTCGATTGAAGACCGTGCCAGGGAAGGGATATTCCTGGGATTTCAATACCCGGTGGAAATACCCGGGGTAAGCATCACCAACTTCATGCGGACCGCCGTAAATGAGATCCGAAAATTCAAGGGACTTGATCCGTTGCCTGCAGGCGATTTCCTCCGGCTGATGGAGGAAAAGAAAAGGTTGGTGGAGATCACTTCCAACCTTACCAATCGCTCTGTCAACGAGGGATTTTCAGGGGGTGAAAAGAAAAAGAATGAAATTTTTCAGATGGCAATGCTTGAACCCATGCTGGCCATCCTTGATGAAACTGATTCAGGCCTCGACATTGATGCCCTGCGCATCGTAGCCAATGGGGTGAATAAATTACGTCGTCCCGACAACGCCTTCGTGGTGATCACTCATTACCAGCGCCTTCTCGATTACATTATTCCTGACTTTGTACATGTGTTGTTCGAAGGCAGAATTGTTAAATCGGGAGGCAAAGAACTCGCGCTCGAACTCGAGGAAAAAGGGTACGACTGGATAAAAAAAGAACAAGGATAATAATCTTCCCTCCCCCTCTCCCTTGGGAGAGGGGGCCGGGGGGTGAGGTAAAACACTTTCAATGCAACCCGAAAATAAAGAAATAATAACTGCGGAAAGGTTCATCGGTCTTTATGAAAAGAACCGGCCATTCCTTACCGCCAATGATACAACAGCGCTTGCCGGTATCAGAGAGAAGGCCATTGAATCTTTCTCTGAACTTGGTTTTCCTGATACCAGCATGGAAACCTGGCGATTGACCGATCTGGTGGATAGCTTTCAGCGCGGATACGATTACCACATTCATCCCATGGCGGAGGTTGATGTACAGAAGGTGTTCCGTTGCAACATTCCCCACCTGGATACTGCGGTTATCGGACTACTCAACGGCTGGTATGTTTCAAAAGATGTTCCACTGATGGAACTTGGAAACGGGATCATCATGGGCAGTTTGGCTGAAGCCCTTAAGAAATATCCGCAACTGATTGAAAAGTATTATGGCTCCATGGCTGATGATTCACGTGATGGCTTTACTGCATTGAATACTGCTTTCGCCCAGGATGGTGTTTTTATTTATGTGCCCGACAATGTAAAAAGTCCCAGGCCGGTTCAGTTGATCAACGTGATTCATCATGATGACAACCTTTTCCTGCAATCACGAAACCTCATCGTGGTCGGCGCCAATGCCAAGCTCTCCCTGGTTCACTGCGACGATTCCTACAACCACCAGGCCAGCTTCTCTAATATCGTCACTGAAATTCATGTGGGGGAAAATGGTGTGATGGATCATTACAAGCTACAGAACCTCAACAACAACAGCACGCTGATCAGTTCTGTCTTTTTCAAAATGGAGGCTTCCGCGAACCTTGAATCACACTATGTTTCATTAAATGGCGGTTTGCTCCGCAACAACATCAGGGTGCTTTTCAATGGTCCGCACGGAAATGCCAACATTTATGGCATTTATCTGATGGACCGCAAGCAGCATGTCGACAACCAGGTGTTTGTTGACCATGCCAATCCCGGTTGCACCAGCAATGAAACCTTTAAAGGAATTCTCGATGAAAATGCACGGGCCATCTTCAACGGGCATGTGCTGGTTCGTCGAAATGCAACCAAAACAGATGCCCGCCAAAGCAATAAGAATATTTTACTCACCGATACTGCGAGGGTTAATTCGAAGCCTTTTCTGGAAATCTACAATGATGATGTCAAGTGTTCCCACGGCTCCACCACCGGCCAGCTTGATCAGGAATCGATGTTTTACCTTCGCCAGCGGGGCATCGG
>JBAXFM010000036.1:0-25658 GCA_037139855.1 Bacteroidota bacterium | reverse complement strand
CAATGAGCATGTTCCAATTATAGCGCTGACTGCCGGGGCATTAAAAACAGAAGAAACGATATGCCGCAATGCCGGAATGGATGATTTTCTGACCAAACCAATTGAGCCTGCTGCCTTGCAGAATATCCTTATAAAATACCTAAGTTAAAAAACGAATGAGCGAACTAATAATGCAATTAAAAAAGCAGATTGCCGGGCATGAAAAGGAAATGGCATTGCTTAAAGAAAGCATTGCGAAATTCCAGTTATTAATTGAAACAATGCCGAATGGTTTTTACCGCTCCACCCCCGACGGTTATTATGTAGAGGTAAATGAGGCCATGGTTAAGATGTTAGGATATGACAGCAAAGAGGAGTTAATGAAGGTATATATTCCAACAGGTATATATGTAAACCCGGAAGAAAGGGACGAATTTGAAAGAAGCAATGAAGATTTCGTGTCAAACCTTGAAGTATATCGGTTAAAAACAAAAGATGGAAGGATTATCTGGCTTGAAGATAATGCCAGATATATCAAAGATCAAAATGGAAAGGTTATTTATAATGAAGGCATTTGCCGCGATATCACAGGTCGAAAACGGGCCGAAGCTGAAATAAAACATCAAAACGAAAAATTATTAAAAATCAATACCGAGAAAGACAAATTTTTCTCCATCATTGCCCATGACTTGCGAAGTCCATTCAATAGTTTCCTCGGGCTGACACAGATAATGGCCGAAGATCTACCCGGGTTGACCATGGACGAGATTCAGAAATTTGCCGTAAGCATGAGAAACTCGGCGGCCAACCTTTTCCGTTTGCTTGAAAACCTGCTACAATGGGCAACGATGCAACAAGGACTCATTCCGGTAAAAAAGGAAGTGGTTAAACTGCTGTCAGTCATTGACGAAAGCATCGAAATGATGCTGGAACCAGCAAAAAACAAGAACATTGAAATAAAAAAGAATATTCCCGGTTCATTGGAGGTTTTTGCAGACAGCAATATTCTTCAAACGGTAATCCGAAATCTCATTTCAAATGCAGTGAAATTCACCGATAAGGGAGGAACGATTACTATTTCAGCTAAGACCACCCTTGAAAACAACGTCGAAATAGCGATAAAAGATTCCGGGATTGGAATGAATGGCACTTTGATTGAAAATTTATTCAGGCTCGATGTTCAGACAAGCAGGCAGGGAACAGATGGAGAACCAAGCACAGGCCTGGGTTTGATACTCTGTAAGGATTTTATAGAAAAACATGGAGGAAAAATCTGGGTAGAAAGTGAAAAAGGAAAAGGTTCGGTATTTTACTTTACTATTCCCGGCAGCACCTGGAAAAAAGAAGATTTTGTCAGAAAAAATTTTACGCCTGATGCACCCGATATCAATCCAGGCGGTCATCTTAAAATCCTTATTGCCGAAGATGATCCCACATCCGGTATTTTTCTTGCCAGGGTAGTGAAAATTTTCAGCAAACAAATTATCAGAACAAATACGGGTAAAGGAGCCGTGGAGACATGTCGCCTCAATCCCGACATCGATTTGGTATTGATGGACATCAGGATGCCTGAAATGGACGGACTCGAAGCCACAAGAAGAATACGAAAATTTAATAAGACTGTGATAATCATTGCTCAAACAGCCTACACCCTGACAGATGACCGCCATAAAGCAATTGACGCAGGTTGCAATGATTACATTTCAAAACCCATTAAAAAAGATGAACTGGCATTGTTGATAGCCAAATATTTCAAATAAGACAAATACTTCCAAAATGAAACCTGTTCACCAACGCGGTCATACAAACAAATGGTCTGACAAAGTGCAAGAAAATTGTAACTTTGCATGGGGGAAAATCCGTGTGGAATCAACTCCGGGAACAGGTTGTTTTTTTATCTTTACAATTCCAAACCTATAAACAACCATGAAGAAAAAACTGAATTGTGTATTGCTTGTGGATGATAATGAGTCCGACAATTTCATCCATAAAAGGGTTCTGGAAAAATCAGGGATCGCCAGCCACGTTGAGATTGCCATGAATGGACAGGAAGCGCTCGATTTTTTAATCACCAAAGGGAACTGCGGGCAGGAAGAAAACTCCTATTGCCAGCCTGAATTGATTTTTCTGGATATCAATATGCCGGTTATGGACGGGTGGGAATTTCTGGAAGAATATCATAAACTTGAAGAAGCCCAGAAAGGCAAGATCGTATTTATCATGCTTACCACTTCGCTGAATCCATCTGATAAAGCAAAAGCTGAAGCGATGATCGACGGTGGTTGTTTTCAGTTTAAACCCCTGACGATCGAGATGATCAATACAATCATCCATAAGCACTTTCCCGAATATATTTAATGCTTAACCCGTCATTTGTCACCCGTCATTTGTCATTCGTCACTTGTCATTTGCCCTTCGTAAATCGTAAATCATAATTCGTAAACCCCCATGACCCACCACGATATCTTCAACCGACTCTGGGTTGATTACACGCTTCAAAATCCTTCTACAAAAAAGGTTTATGATCTTTTTACCGGCGAAGGTGAAACTGTTACCAACGACCATATTGCTTTTCGAACATTCCGGCATCCTTCGATTGGGGTAGATAAGCTTGCTCAGGTATTCCTGAAAAACGGTTACGAATACAAGGGGGATTACCACTTTGAGGCAAAAAAACTGTATGCCAAACATTTTGAACATCAAACCGATCAGGAAGCGCCAAGGGTTTTCATCAGCGAATTGCTAACCGACAAATTCAGCCCGTTCTTGCAACAAACAGTTAATCAGTGGATCTCCAAAATTCCTGCCTTCATGTGCGATTCAGATGATCTGATCTATGCAGGTAACATATCAGGGCTCCCATCTTTTAAACTTTACGAAACGTTGCGTGCAGAATCAGAATATGCCGCATGGCTTTATGTGAATGGTTTTTGCGCAAACCACTTTACCGTCAGTGTAAACAGGTTAAAAAATATCAACTCCATCCAAAAAGTAAACGAATTTCTGAAATCCCATGGATTTAAGCTGAACGATGCCGGCGGGGAAATCCAGGGCACTCCGGAAGAATTGCTTGAACAATCAAGCATCCGGGCAGAAATGGTAAAGTTCAATTTCACCGAAGGTCAGCATGAGATTCCCGGATGTTATTACGAATTTGCCAGGCGGTATCCCGACAGTGACGGAAAATTATACAATGGCTTCATTGCCAGGTCGGCCGACAAAATATTCGAATCCACAAATTTCTACCAGAAGTGAGGAACTTTTTTAAACCAGTTGCCGCATACCTCCTTCTGATATTGTCCGCTTCCTGTTCAAGTGGAGGTTCGGGTGTGAAACTGTCAGACAGTGCTTTGCCTAAGCCCGGGATTATACATGAAAAAATTGTTTGCTCGTCTGATCAAAACAGGTCGTATGCGTTGTTTGTGCCGGGGACAGCAACAGCCCCACCCCTAACCCCTCCCCAAGCGGGGAGGGGAACCGGAAGTAACAGGCTTTATCCCGTTATTATTGTGTTTGATCCGCATGGGGACGGGGTATTACCGTTGAAAAAGTATCAGGTCCTTGCTGAGAAATATGGATTTATGCTGGTTGGTTCGAATGATTCGAAAAATGGACTTCCTGCCGAAGATATTAAGGGAATTGTGACTGCATTGATGCTGGATGTACGTACCATCTATCCGGTTGATACGAACCGCATATTTCTACTTGGATTTTCAGGTGGGGCGCGAGTTGCGGCAATGGCGGCCCTTTACCAGACGCCGGTTAAAGGGGTGATCGGATGTGGCGCCGGTTTTGGCAGCGCAGAACAACCCATCAGATTCAAATTTGACTATTTTGGCATTGCAGGAACGGGAGATTTCAACATGGATGAAATGATGCAGCTGGATGAACCCTTAACCAGGGCAGGCTTTCGTCATGTTATCACCACCTTCCCGGGAATTCATGCCTGGCCTCCGGTAGAAACAATGGAAGATGCCTTTTGCTGGATTACGCTCAATTCAATGAAAGATGGCGTTTTAAAAAAGGACGATCAGTTTATTTCAGGAGTCAGTTCTTTATTCGATCACCGGATCAATGAGTTGAAAAACAACAACCAGCTTATAACTGCAGCGGATGTGTGCCGGGAAGCCATTTCCTTTATGGACGGCTTGATGCCAACGGATAAATTTAAAGCGGAACAGACATCCATCGAAAACCAGCCGGCATACCAGTCTCAGTTAGCCTATCGTCAAAAAATCCAGAAACAGGAAGGGGAAGAAAAGCAGGAACTGATGCAGGCACTGCAATCCAGGGATCTTGCATGGTGGAAGAAGAAAATTGCGAATTACGAATTACGAATGACGAATGACAAATTAAAAAGGAGCAGGGTTAATGCGGAGGATACACTCAGAAACAGGCGGCTGATGGCATTTTTGAGTCTCTTCTGTTATATGAATGCAAATGCAGCATTGGCGCAGCAGGATCAAAATGCCGCGTTAAAAATCATCGCAATTTATGAAATGGCTGACTCAGCCAACCCCGAGCCCAACTACATGCGGGCGGTGTTGCTGGCACGCCGGTCGGAAAATGAAGCTGCCATCGCACAGTTGAAAATTTCTATTTCCAAAGGCTTTGAAGATAAAAAACGGTTGACAGGTCAGCCTGAGTTTACCCCTTTGAACAGCTCACCAGCATGGTTTGACCTGTTAAAAACATTAAAATGATGGATCAAAAAGAGTTTCAGAATAAAATTGCCAGTTTGACATCCGTGTTTGAGGGTGATATTTTCACAGACGAAGCCCAAAGATTATTATACGCCACCGATGCTTCAGCCTATCGCGAGGTTCCATTGGGGGTGGTCCGGCCGAAAAGTGACAGGGACATTCAGCATTTGGTTCGCTTCGCCAATGAAACGAATACCCCTTTGATTCCGCGTACTGCCGGAACATCGCTTGCAGGTCAGGTGGTTGGGTCGGGTTTGGTCGCAGATGTATCCCGGCATATGACCCAAATCATGGAGATCAATGTGGCAGAACACTGGGTGCGCGTTCAACCGGGCGTAATCTTAGATGAACTGAACAAGGTAGTGGAAAAACACGGGCTTTTCTTTGGTCCCGAAACCAGTACTTCAAGCCGCTGTATGATGGGTGGCATGGTTGGCAACAACTCCTGCGGGGCACACTCCATTCTGTATGGCAGCGCCCGCGACCATGTCATTTCTGTCAAAGGCCTTCTGAGCGATGGTTCCGGGGTGGAATTCAAAGAACTGACCCTGGATGAATTCAGAATTAAATGCATTGGCGAAACCCTTGAGAATAAAATTTACCGGCAGATTAACGAAATTCTTTCCGACCCCGCTACGCAGGAAAATATCCGTAACGAATACCCCGATCCGGAGTTACACCGGAGGAATACCGGCTATGCGCTGGATCTCTTACTGGAAAGCGAACCGTTCTTAAAAGGTGACACGTTACACGTGACACCTTTTAACTTCAGCAAATTGATCTCAGGCTCCGAAGGCACCCTGATGTTCATGACAGAGATCAAGCTGAACCTGGTTCCCTTGCCACCGAAAGAGAAAGCGTTGATTTGTGTTCATTGCCACACCATTGCCGAATCGCTGAAGGCTAACCTTGTTGCGCTTAAATATGAACCCGGTTCGGTGGAGTTGATGGATAAAGCGATCATGGATTGCACCCGCGACAACATTACGCAAAGGCAGAATCGTTTTTTCATAGAAGGAGATCCCGGCGCCATTCTGATTATTGAGTTCGCCCGTAACACCCGGGAAGAAATTATGGATATTTACCGCCGGCTTGAGTCAGAGATGAGGTCAGCCGGGTTAGGATATCACTTCCCGATCGTTTTTCCGCCCGATGTTAAAAAAGTTTGGGATCTTCGAAAAGCCGGGTTGGGTGTGCTTTCCAATTATCCTGGCGACCGTAAGCCTGTACCTGTTACAGAAGATACAGCAGTAAGTCCGGCTGTTCTTCCCGAATACATTGAAGAATTCAACCTGATGCTTGCCAGGCTCGGTCTTAATTGCGTTTATTACGCTCACGTTGGCTCAGGTGAGTTGCATCTGCGTCCGGTGCTCAATCTCAAAGACCCTGCCGATGTAGAACTTTTCCATACGGTCGCACTTGAAACGGCAAGGCTTGTCAAAAAATTCAATGGATCTTTGTCCGGCGAACACGGTGACGGGAGGTTACGTGGCGAGTTTATCCCGTTGATGCTCGGTGAGAAGAACTACCGGTTATTCAAGGAAATCAAGGATGTTTGGGATCCGAACCATATCTTCAACCCCAATAAAATTGTTGATACGCCGAAGATGAATACCAGCTTGCGTTTCGAGCCAGGAAAACCGTTGCGCAATATCCCAACCGTATTTGATTTTTCAGGAAGCCATGGAATACTTCGCGCGGCAGAGCAATGCAATGGTTCGGGCGACTGTCGCAATACGGTTATTACCGGAAGGTATATGTGTCCTTCATACATGGCTGTGAAAGATGAAAACACCACCACACGCGCCCGTGCCAATATGCTGAGAGAGTTCCTCACAAATTCATCCAAGGCAAATCCATTTGACCATCAAGAGATCTATGAAGTGATGGATTTGTGCCTCTCCTGCAAGGCTTGCAAATCAGAGTGCCCGTCAAACGTGGATATGGCCAAATTGAAAGCTGAATTTTTGCAGCACTGGTACGATGCCAATGGAATTTCGTTCCGGTCGCGGCTTATCGCCAACATTACCCGGGTTAACCAACTTGGAAGCCTTGCTCCTGCCCTCTTCAATTTCTTCCAGAAAAATACTTTTCTCTCAGGAATTACCAAAAAAGTCCTGGGATTCGCACCTGACCGCGATATTCCATTATTATATTCAAGTACACTCAGGGCATGGGCGACAAAAAACCTGAATGATGATAAACAAAAGGGATTGCTAAACAAAGCCGGTCTGCCTGAGCGCACGGTGTATTTGTTTGCCGATGAATTTTCAAACTTCAATGATGTGGAAATTGGCATCAAGGCCATCAAACTGCTCAATGCCTGCGGATATCGGGTCATCATCCCCGATCATGCCGAAAGCGGTCGCACTTACCTCTCGAAAGGGCTTATCAGAAAGGCAAAGCAACTGGCCAATGAAAATGTCAGGAAGTTAAAGGACCTCATTACCGATGAAACCCCGTTGATCGGGATCGAACCATCGGCCATCCTCTCCTTTCGCGACGAATATCCCGAATTGGTTGACGCATCGCTGAAGGAGGAGGCAGTGAAACTGGGTAAAAACGCCATGATGTTTGATGAGTTTATCATTCAGCCCCCTCCCCAGCCCTCCCCCGAGGGGGGGAGGGAGCACCTTCACCAGCTTTCTTACCTTTTTACAGATAAACAGAAGGTTGTAAAGCTTCACGGGCATTGCCATCAGAAAGCGCTGGCGTCGGTTGAATCTACAAAAATGATGCTGTCGATCCCTGTCAATTACAAAGTTGAGGAGATCAAGTCGGGTTGTTGCGGTATGGCCGGATCTTTCGGATATGAAAAAGAACATTACGATGTTTCGATGAAGGTGGGAGAATTGGTCTTGTTTCCTGAAGTAAGAAAAGCCCCATCCGAAACCATCATTGCAGCGCCGGGGACCTCCTGCCGGCATCAGATTATGGATGGAACCGGAAGGAAGGCGCTGCATCCGATTGAGGTGCTGTGGGAGGCGTTGGTGGGTTAATCAACTGCCCTCGTTACATGCGGTCGGGTACATCGATGCCAAGGAGTTTCATTGATTTCTGAATGATGTTGCCGGTGAATTTGCAAATGTTGATGCGAAGCACAACCTTTTCCTGATCTTCCTCTTTTAAAACAGGTAGTTCCTGATAGAACTGATTAAAACCCTTTGCCAGGTCGAATACATAATTTGCCACAATCGCCGGACTTAATTCTGTTCCTGCCTGGACAATGGTTTCCTGAAACTGATAAAGTTTCTTGATGGTGTCCTTTTCAGACGGCATCAATGACTGGTTCAAGGAAATTTCCGAACCCTCATATGAATATCCCGCTGCACTTGCCCTGGTGAGCAGAGATTGAATCCTGGCATAAGTATATTGGATGAAAGGTCCTGTATTTCCATTGAAATCGATCGATTCCCTGGGATCAAACATCATGTTCTTCTTTGGATCGACCTTGAGAATAAAATATTTCAAAGCGCCCAAACTGATGGTATTGAACAATTTCAACGCATCCGGGTCAGAAAGTTCATTCGCTTTGCCCAGTTCGCGGGTGGTTTCTTCCGCCGTTTGAAACATCTCCTCCATCAGATCGTCAGCATCCACCACGGTTCCTTCACGCGATTTCATTTTTCCCTGGGGGAGTTCAACCATGCCATATGAAAGATGATTGATATGCAATGCAAAGTCTTTTCCCAGGCGGGCCAGCACCCGTTTAAGTACATCGAAATGATAATTTTGTTCGTTTCCAACCACATAGATCATATTTGAAGGATGGTAATCATCGTAACGCAACTGCGCTGTACCTAGATCCTGGGTCATGTAAACAGAAGTGCCATCAGCCCGCAGCAAAAGTTTCTCGTCCAATCCTTCATCCCTGAGATCGGCCCAGATGCTGCCATCCTCTTTCCGAACCAGCACCCCATTTTCAAGTCCTTCCATCACCAGGTCTTTGCCAAGCAGGTACGTTTCGCTCTCATAGTAAATATGGTCAAAATCAACCCCCAGACGACGATATGTGAGGTCAAATCCAGTGTAAGCCCAGCCATTCATTGTTTTCCACAAAGTGACAGTTTCATGGTCCTTTGCTTCCCATTTCCGAAGAATTTCCTGTGCCTCCAGAATCAGCGGCGCCTGCCGTTCGGCCTCTGCTTCTGTAAGCCCCTTTTCAATCAGATCATGAATTTCAGCCTGGTAATGTTTGTTGAATAACACGTAATACTTTCCAATCAAATGATCTCCCTTGATGCCGGTCGATTCAGGTGTTTCATGGTTCCCCCATTTCATGTAGGCAAGCATGGATTTACAAATATGGATGCCACGATCGTTTACCAGGTTCACCTTGATTACTTTATGACCGTTTGCCTTAAGTATTTCTGCAAGTGAAAACCCCAGCAAATTATTGCGGATATGCCCCAGGTGCAGCGGTTTATTGGTATTCGGGGAGGAATATTCAAGCACCACCGGACGGTCATGACGACTTTTTTGGATCCCAAAATCAGGACGGTTGGCATTTCTCAACAGAAACTTCATCCAAAAATGATCGCTCAATACCAAATTGAGAAAACCTTTTATGACATTGAAAGAAGCAATTTCCGGCATATTTTCATCAAGGAAAGTTCCTATTTCAGTTGCGGTTGCCTCAGGCGACTTCCGGGATATTTTAAGCAAAGGAAATACCACGAGGGTATAGTCCCCCGTGATCTCCTTCCTGGTTTTTTCCAAACCGAGGGATTCTGGTTTCATCTCCTGACCGTAAAGGATCCGTAATGCTTCGCATGCTTTTTCCAATATTTTCGCTTCAATCATTGCCTGTAATATTTTCGTGCAAAGTTAGGCTGATTTCAGAAAACCGGCTAATTTCTTTTTATGGTTATTACTTGAACATCTCAGGAAGGCTGTCTCAAATGCCGTGACGACCTCATTTCGTATCATATCATCATGTTAAATAAGTAATTTTTTACCACATAGTTGTTATTTTGTTCCATTATTTTAAATTTGCATCAAAAATATGTTATCATATTGTTAAGTCATTCAC
Organism: Bacteroidota bacterium; assembly: GCA_037139855.1. Taxonomy (GTDB): domain Bacteria; phylum Bacteroidota; class Bacteroidia; order Bacteroidales; family FEN-979; genus CAIVAT01. The sequence goes on along the minus strand of JBAXFM010000036.1, from coordinate 15,944 downwards.
AGTTATTTTAATTTTATGAAAAAGACCATTGCTTTCTTAGCTTTTTTATTGCTTACCGGTTTCAATACTTTCTCCCAGGTTGCAATCAGCAATGATGGCAGTGCGCCCAGCACTTCGGCCATGCTTGAAGTAAAATCCACCACAAAGGGCCTTCTCCCTCCCCGGTTGACTTTCGCCCAGAGAGAGGCCATAGCAAATCCTGCTGAAGGCCTGGTGGTCATTTGTACCAACTGCAAGGTAGATGGAACCGGATGCATATCCATGTTCCTTGGGGGGCATTGGTTAAACCTGTCGGGGAACTGTGACCTTCCTGCTGCACCCGCCGAAGGAATCCATGAGCAATCAAATGGGCAGATTATATGGCACTGGAATTCAACTCCTATTGCTGCCGGATACAAATGGAACTTTGAAGATAATTATGAAACTGCCTATTCCATGGGCCTGGCTACTTCGAAAACTGAGACCTTACTGTCAACCGGAGTAAGTTATGATGCCTGGGTATGGGCATACAACAGTTGCGGGCATTCTGCTCCAACACTACTTTCGGCCCAGGCCCTTGGTTGCGGATCCTCTTTTACAGTAAACCACACGGCCGGTGCTGTGGCTCCGGTTACAAAAACCGTCACGTATGGAACGGTGACCAACATCCCCGGTGAAACATCGAAATGCTGGATCACACGCAACCTGGGGGCTACCCAGCAACCCAATACATACCAGGATATTACCGAAGCCGCAGCTGGCTGGTACTGGCAGTTTAACCACATTCAAGGTTACAAACACGACGGAACTACCCTTACTCCAAACGCAACATGGATAGGATCAATCAGCGAAAATTCCGATTGGACTTCAGGCAATGACCCATGTTCATCGCTGTTGGGCAGCGCCTGGCGGATACCCACGTTCACCGAATGGAGCAATGTTGATGAATTTGGCTACTGGTCTGGTGGGAACGATGCATTTAGTTCTGGTTTACAGTTGCATGCTGCCGGATACGTTTACGTGACGGCCAGCAGTGGTTCGCTGTTCGATCGCGGCTCATATGGCTACTACCAGAGTAGTAAGCAAGAGAATGCCACCTACTGCTCGTTTCTGTACTTCAGTAATAACTTCTGCTACATGTGGGGCCAGTATAAAACGGGCGGCTTCTCTATCCGTTGCGTCAGAGATTAGGGCTTCATTCAAATAATGGTGTTTCAATTTAATTTTTCTTTCACCTGTTTTAAAACAGAATCACATGAACAAATTTTACATTTTTTTTATTGTACTTGGTTTTTGTTTAACAATCCCTTCATTTTATCTTTTTGCCCAGGTTGGCATCAATGCCGATAACAGTGCTCCGAATTCATCGGCAATGCTTGACATAAAATCAACCACAAAAGGGTTGCTGCCACCGCGGATGACCTATGCCGAGCGGAAAGCCATTGTAAGTCCGGCAGAGGGACTGGTGGTTATTTGCACCAACTGCAATGCAGATGGTACCGGATGCATTTCCATGTACCTGGGAGGGAATTGGTTAAACCTGTCAGGGAACTGTGCCCCTCCTGCTGCACCCGTTGAGGGAATTCAGGAACAATTAAACGGAAGTATTGTCTGGCACTGGAATGCAACTCCTATTGCTGACGGATACAAGTGGAACTTCGAGGATAACTATCAAACTGCCTATTCCATGGGCCTTGCAACTTCGAAAACTGAGACCTATCTAACCCCCGGAGTAAGTTATGACGCCTGGGTATGGGCATACAACAGCTGCGGGCATTCTGCTCCGACTGTCCTTACAGCCCAGGCCCTGAGTTGCGGTACGTCTTTTACCATAAACCACACGGCAGGGACTATTGCTCCGGTTACAAAGACTGTAACCTATGGTACCGTTACAAACATTCCAGGTGAAACTTCGAAATGCTGGATCACACGTAACCTGGGGGCAACACAGCCACCCAATACGGTAAGCGATAATACCGAGGCAGCAGCCGGCTGGTATTGGCAGTTTAACCGGATGCAAGGTTACGTTTACGACGTAAACACTCGAACCCCAAGCACGCTCTGGATAAACCCTATCAGCGAAAGTTCAGACTGGACTACAGGCAATGACCCCTGTTCACTGCTGTTGGGCAACGCCTGGCGGATACCAACATTTTCCGAATGGGACCATTTGGCTGCATCTGCCAGCTGGACCAATTGGAGCGGGCCGTTTAGCTCTGGTTTACAAATGCATGCGGCCGGTTTCCTTTTCGAATTGTGGGGTATAGTGAGCGACAGGGGGTCATCCGGCCACTATTGGAGCAGCATGCAGGGTAACATGCAGGATGGTTGGATCCTGAACTTCAACACTGGAAGCTGCAACATGGGCACAACCTATAGCAAAGCAACCGGTGCGAGTGTCCGCTGCATCAGAAATTAGTGGTTTGTGTGAATCTAATCATGATTAATCCCCCGGATAAGTCTGATCTGCCCATTAGCCATTTGGGAGTGATTCAGGGTAGTTCTTTGTTATGAAAATATCATCAGTGTAAAATTTTAATGACTGTATTGCCAATTCCCAAAAAATGAGTAGGTTTGCAAACAACAATCTCCTTGAAATTTTATAATCCAAACTATACGTATAACTCAAAAAAAGCGAGGTTAGCATGAAAAAAAATGTAATCATTATTGGTGCTGCCGGAAGAGATTTTCACAATTTCAACACGTATTATCGCGATAACGCGAATTTTAACGTGGTGGCTTTTACAGCTGCGCAAATTCCGGACATTGATGGACGAAAATATCCTGCCGCACTGGCAGGTGAACTGTATCCCCAGGGCATTCCCATCTATGCCGAATCAGAGTTGGTTGCCCTGATCCAAAAACACAATGTTGAAATCTGCAACTTTGCTTACAGCGATGTTCCTTATCAACGGGTAATGAACATCAGCTCCATCGTGAATGCGGCCGGCGCAAACTTCCTGCTGCTCGGCCCGAAGGACACCTGGATCAAAAGCTCCAAACCTGTGATTGCTGTCGGCGCTACCCGCACCGGCTGCGGTAAAAGCCAAACCTCCCGCCGGATCATCGAAATCCTGATGGCGAAAGGGTTGAAAGTGGTAGCGGTTCGTCACCCGATGCCCTATGGCGACCTGGTTGCCCAGAAAGTTCAGCGTTATGCCACCGTGGCCGATCTGGCCAAGCACAAATGCACCATCGAAGAGATGGAAGAGTACGAACCACATGTTGACCGTGGCAATGTCATTTATGCAGGGGTTGATTATGAAGCCATTTTGCGTGCTGCCGAAAAAGATCCAGATGGCTGCGATATCATCCTTTGGGATGGCGGAAACAATGACTTCCCATTCTACAAGCCTGATCTGATGGTCACCGTTGCCGACCCTCACCGGCCGGGTGCTGAAGTAGGTTACTATCCCGGTGAAGTGAATATCCGCATCGCAGATGTTGTTGTGCTCAATAAAATTGACTCAGCTTATCCCGAAAATATTAAAATCGTTCGCGACAACATCCAGAAGATCAATCCAAAAGCTATTGTTGTTGATGGCGCCTCCCCTATCCGGGTTGACGATGAATCAATCATCCGTGGAAAAAGGGTACTTGTCATCGAAGATGGCCCCACCCTAACCCATGGCGAAATGAAGATCGGCGCCGGTATTGTTGCCGCGCAGAAATATGGTGCAGCCGAGTTGGTTGATCCACGCCCCTGGGTTGTTGGAAAATTAGCGGAAACATTCAGGATTTACCCGAATATCGGACAACTTTTGCCAGCCATGGGTTATGGCGATCAACAGGTAAAAGATCTCGAAGCAACCATTAATAAGGTAGAGTGCGATTCTGTGGTTATTGCCACCCCGATTGACCTCAACCGCCTTGTGAAGATCAACAAACCAAACACAAGAGTTTACTATGATCTCCAGGAAATCGGAAAACCCGATCTGGACGACATTCTGGATGGTTTTTTGAAATCGCACAAAATTAAATAATGAGTAAAATCCCGGTTTGTACCGGGATTTTTTTTATATTTCCTAACTTGGTTATCAACGATTAATACCCGGATAATGAAAAATAAAAGTTTAATTTCCATCAATGATTTTACCCGCGAGGAACACATCAGGATCCTCGAACTGGCCGGTGCATTTGAAAAGCGTCCCAAACAGCATATCCTGGCTGATTATGTTGTGGCCACGCTTTTTTTTGAGCCCTCCACGCGCACCCGTCTTAGTTTTGAAAGCGCGGCAACCCGTCTTGGAGCCCGGGTGATCGGATTCACCGACTCTTCCAGTTCCAGTGTGACCAAAGGAGAATCTTTACGTGATACCATCCTCACTGTGAGTAACTACTGTGATATCATTGTGATGCGTCATCCCAAAGAAGGAAGCGCTCGTTTTGCCAGCGAAGTTGCTAAGGTTCCGGTAATCAATGCCGGCGATGGCGCCAACCAGCACCCCACGCAAACACTGCTCGACCTCTATTCCATCCGGAAAACTCAGGGCTCGCTCGACAACCTGAATGTTGCCTTTGTAGGTGATCTCAAATACGGGCGTACCGTTCATTCGCTCGTTCAGGCGCTGTGCAATTACAAAACAACCTTCCATCTTGTTTCACCGCTTGAACTTAAACTTCCGAGCTCGATCAAAATGTCGATCAAAGAACGCAACCTGGAATATACTCAGTCGACTGATTTGCAGGAGGTCATTTCAAAAGTCGACATTCTGTATATGACCAGGATTCAGAAAGAAAGGTTTTCGGATCCGCTGGATTATGAAAAGGTTAAAAATGCCTATGTTCTGCGCAACAGCATGCTTGCCGGAGCCAGACCCAACCTGAAGATTCTTCATCCGTTGCCACGCGTCAATGAAATTACAACCGATGTGGACGATAACCCGATGGCCTATTATTTCACACAGGCCCTCAACGGGGTTTTTGTACGTCAGGCTTTGCTGGCTTCTATTCTTGGCGTTGTTGAATAACTGAAAATAAATCAAAATCATGGAAAAAGAAATTCTCAGAAAAGAACTCAAGGTGTCGGCCATTGAAAATGGCACGGTCATCGACCATATTCCCTCAGCAAGCGTATTCCAGGTAATTAAAATATTGAACCTCACCGAATACCAGAATCAGCTGCTTATTGCCACCAACCTCGACAGTCAGAAAATGGGTAAAAAGGGCATTATCAAGGTGAGCAATAAATTTTTTAAAAGCGATGAAATCAATAAGATTGCGCTTTTTGCGCCAACGGCAACCCTCATCGTGATCAAAAACTTCGAGGTCATTGAAAAGAAAAAAGTTGAAGTTCCCGATTATGCCGAGAACATCGTCAAATGTTTTAATCCGAACTGCATTACCAACAATGAGGATATCAGTACCAAATTCACGGTGATTGACAAGAATGACCTGAAATTGCGCTGCCATTATTGTGAAAAGATTACAGCGCGTAAAAACATCGCGTTCAGATAATGTTGCATCATATCACAAAACTGATTGCAGAGGGTGAACACCAGCAACTTGATTTTAAATTTGAAATTGCTGATGCCCACAAAATCGCCCGCACGCTGGTGGCTTTTGCCAATACCGACGGCGGGCGATTGCTCATTGGCGTGAAAGACAACGGCGCATTGGCCGGTGTGCGTTCAGAAGAAGAGTATTATATGGTGGAGGCCGCGGCAAAGATGTATTGCAAGCCGGCCATTGATTTCAGTGTGAAAGAGTGGAACCTGAATAAAAAAACAATTCTGGAAATCATCATCCTTAAAAGTGCCAACCGCCCGCATTTTGCGCAGCAAAAAGAGGGAAACTGGCTGGCGTACCACCGGGTGAAGGATCAGAATTTTGTAGTAAACCGGATTCTGATGAGGGTTTGGAAACTTGAAACCATGCCGGCAGGTGTGTATCTTAAGTTTACCGATCCTGAGAAATTCCTTTTGGAATTTCTGGAAACCAACCCTTCGATCACTTTATCAAAATTTATCAGGCTTGCGGGGATATCCCGTAAAAAGGCAGAGAATATCCTGATCCGGTTTTTAATGTTAAAGATGTTGCGGATGAATTTTACCGAAAATTTAACATTTTTCACGTTGAATCCATCAGCAAAGCTGACGGAGAATCGTTAACTTTGTTGCCACAATATGAGAAAACTATCTTTTTTTGTAATTCTGTTCCTGCTGACAGTTCCGGTTTTTAGCCAGATCATGCGGAATGATACCGTTTCTGGTGCAGACCAGCGGTTTTTGCAGCCAAAGAAATTCAATTACAACGTCACCCTTGGATCCCAGTTTACTTCTGCTTCAGGGTTTGGTTCAGCCCTGAACACCTGGGTCACCCCCCGTGTTTCATACAATGTGAACAAACGTCTCAGCATTGGCGGCGGCATCAGCATCATCCAGACAAACTATTTCGAAGCAAGATCCTATTTCCGGAATGAGCAGGGTAATGCTATTTCCAGCAATGGAAATTTTACCAGCGGTCTGATATTTATTGACGGACAATATATTGTAAATAAACGACTGACCATCTCCGGTTCTGCATATAAACAATTTCCAATCAGCCAGGACCCACTGCCTTATAATCCATTTAACCCGGTTTCCTCCAAAGGAGCGCAGGGCATCAACTTCAATGTAGGTTACAAACTTGGGGAACACGTATATATTCAGGCAGGGTTCAGGTATAACGAAGGAGTGAACCCCTGGTATAATGATCCGTTCAACCAGAACCCGTTTGGTAATGATGGCTTTGGGTCTCGCGGAGGATTTGGGGTTCCGAGGTGGTAGGTAATCCAGCTTAGCTGTTTTTGAAATGATCTGCAATGTATTTTAAGGCTTCGCTGATGTCCATGGCGTTGCTGGAGGGTCCTACCCTGATATAAAACGCCTCATCAAACCCCGGCTGCCTCAGGAAAACCGGTCTGTTGCTCTGTCGGCATTGAACCATACAAACAGTTTTGTCATCCATCTTCTCAAGAGTCGTGCGGATGTATGGGCTGACATCTCTGCCCAGGCAGGTGCGGATCAGCGTCCACAAGTGCAGGAGGAACTTATCATCATTCACAAATTTGTCACTTTCAATTCCTTCGATTGAGCCATCATCCCTTACACCTATCAGTAAGGAGCCTCCGTCAGAATTGAGAAAAGCTGCTATGGTTTTCAGGCATGCCCGTTCAACAGCCTGGTTTGTTTTTCCTGCCCGGATATCCCAACGAAGGGTTGATTTAAACTCAATGACCTCATTTTCCCCTTCCCTGATGATCATACCTGCATGACGGCCTGAATCGGCTCTCTGATCCAGACACTCCAGGTAATCTTTCGAATGGGCCAGATCAAGTATGATACCTGAAAGTTGGTTCTCCTCATGAATTTTTAAAGCAATCAATCCTTTCGCATATTCCATGGGGCTGATAATTCCTGCAGCAAGCATCAATGGCAACACAATGCCCGATTGATGGATACCGCTCAAGGCCTGAACCACGATCTTTTTTTCAACAGAAAGGAGGCGATAGCTTTGTTGCAGCAATTCGGGAAACGGATGTGAATCAGATTCCAGAACAACGATTTCGCTCATCGTGGTGTTGACAAATTCATTGATCGACCGGATGAGGCCTGAAAGCGAAATAAAAGCAAAGGAAAAAAGTTCATCATCCGGATGGTAAGGCTGGAAATTGAATTTCCCCATGGTTTTAATGGTTACAAATGGATCTGAAATCATCAGTCGCTCCCATTCATCCGGAAAAGGGTCGCCATCTTGTTCAAAAACATCTTTTTGAAATGCGTAAAGCAATGGCGCCGATGTTTTCCGTTCCGTTTTACCATCCCCGAACATCAGATCGGTAACAATCAATTGTGCAACCCGTTCCGATTCATGAATGAATTCATGGTCCCCCGGTGTTAACAATGGCTTTGCTCCCCTGAAAATCTTGTATTTCTGATCATCCTTGATGATATCGAGCTGTTCGGTATTGGGTGCCGGGTGAAACTTTTTCTGGTAGTCTGTATAGGTGTTCATATGTTAAAGCTTAAATACCTCATCCCCTGGCCCCTTCTCCTAAAGGAGAAGGGGTAAACCCTCCCCAAAAAGGGAGGGACTTGTTTCCCCTTCCCTTTTTGGGGAAGGGGTCAGGGGGTTAGGGTGTGTTATAAAAAAACAAAACTAATCAAAAAAACATCCCATATATTATTACTACCTTTACATGCCTGAAAAACGAATGATAATTCCGAAGGAAAACCTAACTATAAGTTGTATGAAAAAACTGATTCGCCTCACTTGCTTCCTCCTTTTATTCGGCTCCACCCTGTCGGGTTGCTATTATGACAAAGAAAATGAACTGTACCCGAATACATCCTGCGGAGATACAACAAATGTTACATATGCTCAGTCCATTGCCCCTATTATGGTTGCAAATTGCAACACATGTCACAGTGCATCCAATCCTTCCGGAAATGTGATAACCAATACCTATGAAGGATTGAGTGTCCAGGCCAAAAACGGGATGCTTTGGTATGGGGTGAACTGGGAAGGCGCTTCTCAAACCCATATGCCACAGGGATCCACTGATACACTTTCCATATGTGACAGAACAAAAATTAAGAAATGGATTGACGCCGGATCACCAAATAATTAAAAATTACGAATTAAAAATTACAACCAATTTCTATCATACCTGGACTAATAAAAATCAAGATGAAAACATGGATTAAAATAGTACTCGGACTGGTTGCAGTTGGAATTATTGCACTCCTGCTGGTGTACAAATTTGTTTACAACAAGGCGCATCCTGATTACGAGAATGTAGCTGCGGCTTACACGGTCACAGCCACCGACCTTTATCAGGCGTTTAAAACCAACAAGGATGCAGCCGCAGCTAAATATAACGGAAAAATGGTCGCGCTTACCGGCAAACTGAGCAAGGTTGAAACAGCCGATTCTCTGGTAATCGCCGTATTTGTATTTAATCAGGGTGATTTCGGCGATGAAGGCGTGCGCTGTACGATGCTTCGTAAATTTAATGATGCAGCCGGTAAACTTCAGCCTGATGGAGATTTTATGGTGAAGGGCTATTGTACCGGCTACAATGAAACCGATGTCATCCTCGAAAAATGTTCAATCATAAACCAATAAATAAATTTATAGACCATGCGTACCTTCCTATTGATCATTTCCCTGATTTTCATGACCTTTTTTACTGCCGGCGCCCAGAAGTTTATTACCAAAACCGGACATATAAAATTTTATTCTGATGGCCAGCTGGAAAAAATTGAAGCACACAACCGACAGGTAAACAGTATGTTTGATTTCGCTTCCGGCGGTTTTGTTTTCAAAGTACTCATGAAATCCTTTGAATTTGAGAAGGCTTTAATGCAGGAACATTTCAATGAAAATTATGTTGAATCTGATAAATTTCCCAGCGCAACTTTTATTGGAAAGGTAACCAATGTTAAAGAGATAAATCAGGAAAAAGATGGTACTTACGGTGTAAATGTAGAGGGCAAACTAACCATGCATGGTGTTACCAAAGATGTTAAAGAAACAGGCACCTTTGAAGTAAAGCAGGGAAAATTAATCGGTAAAGCCAAATTCAACCTTCTGGTGTCTGATTTTAACATCACCATACCCGGCAATGTTGGAAAAAACATTTCCAAAACCATTGAAGTTACAGTCGATATCACATTGGACAAAGCAAACATGTAATATGAATAATAAATTACTACTTCTACTCGCTATCACAGGGTCATTGTTCATTTCAACTGCCAAAGGTCAGGAGGATCTCCTGAATATGATTGAACAAAATGAAAAACCAACCATCGATTATACCACGGCTACTTTTAAAACCAGCCGCATTGTGATTGGGCAATCCATTGAATTGCCTCCCAAAGGAAATCTGCTGTTTCTGATTACACACCATTTCGGAGCGCTCAATACCGGTTACGAAAACCTCTACGGATTGAAACAAGCAAGCATCAGGTTGGGTTTGGAATACGGCCTGACCAGTTGGTTCGGGTTTGGCGCCGGTTTAAATACCGACAAGAATACATGGGATGGCTTTGTCAAGTTCAAAGTGCTGCGTCAAAGCAAAGGAGCGCGAAAGATGCCCATCACCCTCGACCTGTTTGCCAATACAGCTGTTTACACCACCAAATGGACTGATCCTACGCGAACGAATTACTTCAGTTCAAGGGTCAGCTATGCCTGCCAGTTGATGATTGCACGCAAATTCGGAAATAGCCTGTCACTCCAGATCACCCCTTCCTATGTTCATAAAAACATGGTTCCGACATCTGCCGATCACAATGATATATTTACCCTTGGAGCCGGTGGAAGGGTGAAAGTCAGCCAGCGCGTTTCAATCAATGCAGAGTATCACTACCTTTTCAAAGGGCAGGTCGTTTCAACCAAAGCGTATAATTCGCTTTCAGTGGGGGTTGATATTGAAACCGGAGGACATGTGTTCCAGATTTTCTTAACCAATTCCTACGGAGAATATGAACAAACCTTCCTGACCGATACCCGCGGAAAATGGTCAAATGGCGATATTTTCCTCGGATTTAACATTAGCAGAATGTTTACGGTGGTGAAGCCGAAGACGGTGAAGGAATAGAAATGACGAATGACGAATGACGAATGACGAATTAGTGCTTGTCAGGGTTGGTTGCCGGAGAGGCATTGATATATATGGCAGTTGACCAGGTGATCATTGATCATGCCGGCGGCTTGCATAAAGGCATAACAGATGGTACTGCCTACGAATTTAAAACCCCTGGATTTCAGATCTTTGCTCATAGCATCCGATTCGGGCGATGATACCTGCATCGCAGAAAGAGATGTGAGTTTGTTGCAGATTGTTTTCCCTCCTGTGAACTGCCATATATATTGGTCAAAGGTTCCGAATTCTTTCTGAACTTCCAGAAAACACCGGGCATTTTGGATGGTACCATTTATTTTGGCCTTGTTCCTGATAATACCGGCATCAGACATCAGCCTTTCGAAATCCTTCTCCTTATATGCTGCAATCTTTTTTACATTAAAGTTATCCAGCGCCTGCCTGAAATTCTCCCGCTTGTGGAGAACAGTCCTCCAACTCAAACCTGCCTGAAAAGCATCCAATACCAGAAACTCAAATATTTTATCATCATCATGCAATGGAACACCCCATTCTTCATCATGGTACCTGATCATCAAGGGGTCGGTGGAGGGCCATTGGCAGCTATCAAGGTCGGGCATAATATCTATATTTACGAATTACGAATTACGAATTACGAATTACGATTTACGATTTACGATTTTGCATTGCTCCGGATGTAACTGTTAACATCAAACTTTCGTTTGCACCCCTGGTAGTTCATGTAGCGGATCATGCCAAATATTTCCCGGTCGCCCCACGGACGATCATGCGTGCCTCCGATGGACCAGGCGATTCCCGCATATCCATTCGGATCGCGGCCGTCAAGTTCATATTTATCATTCAGATGAAGGGCGATGGCCATCGCATCCTCCGGAGAGGCGCTCCACTCGAGAATCTTCTTGGCCCAATACATGCGCAGGTAGCCATGCATCTTACCTGTTGAAACCATTTCCAAATGGGCGGCATTCCACAAGGGGTCATGTGTTTGACCTTTCTCAAATTGTTCTTCCGAATAACAGTATTCACGGACATCATCGCGATGCTTATTCAGTGAAGCCTTCGCCCATGGCTGAAAACCAGCGAACCGGTCATAATGAGGGTTATAAAGGCAGAAATTGTCAGACAATTCACGGCGCACAATCAACTCCTCCAGGAAGGCCTTTCTTGATTCTGTACTTACATCACAAATCTGAACTTCCACCGCAAGGCGTTGCGCTGAGAGGTGCCCGAAATGCAGATAGGGCGATAAATCCGACTGGCCTTTTCTGTCAGGCATGTTTCGGTTTTGATCATATTTGTCAAGTCTCTCCGCCAGAAAATGGGCCATAGCTTCGCAGGCAGCGCCTTCTCCCGGCAATATCCAGTCAACTTCAGGAACCTCCCGGTCAACTTGCAACGACTTTAAAATATGGGGCCAATCTGGCACGGAAAATTCCTCTTCAACTGGAAAACGAGGATGTTTCATGGGTGTTGGAAATCCGGTAAGAAATTCCGGAAGCAGTCTTTCTACCTTTTTTCTCAGGGTGAAGGCAGCATACTCCGGTTTGTCAGAAATATACCTGCAAGGGATGATGTTATGCGCATCAACCTCATGAAAAGGTATCACGACATGCTCTGCCAACCTTCTCCGCCATTCCATGTGAGCATGAAGAGGATTAAAGTCAGTGACCAGCATCCCGACATCGTGTTCTACCAGGAACCGTGGAATTAAATCTTGTGGTAAACCATATAAGAGAATAAACGGGATGTGGAATCTTGCCAATCTTCTAGCAGCGACAGCAAGTCCTTTGATCATAAATCCATACTGCCGGATGTTGGCTTCCGGGAGTCCCTGAACCAGACAAAATACTACCAGTAGCGGTTGTTTCATTATCAGCGCTTGTTCCTGGGCATAGAGTAAAGCCCAGTTATCGACCACCCGCTGGTCGCGCTGCATCCAATAAACAACAGGGCCAGGCAAAGGTTCAGCTGCTTTCAGAATGTGTATTCTTCTCAGATCTGTCGGCATATTTGTGGTTGTTGATTTGTTCTGTCAGGAGCTTGTTCCTGCGCTCCAGTTCTTCATTTTCTTTTCTCAATGATTGTTCAATGTCTTTACGGAGGGTGATGTCCTGGGCGTCTTTTGCCTTTTTCCGCCCGGTGATATCCCTGGCAACTCCCATAATTTCAGTAAGTTCGCCACTGTCGTTGTAAATACCGTTGATACTCTGTTCAAGCCAGCGGGTAGTGCCATCTTTATGATAATACTCCAGTTCCAGAAGCACACCACGGTCTTTGTCTGATTTCGCATCCTGACTAACAACAGCCTCGTTGATAAGCATTTGCATGGCGTAATCGAGAGACTCCGGCACCATGCATTTATCGATACCCATCGACATTCGTTCTGCCGGTGTATATCCAAGCGTATATTCTGTGGAAGGGCTTACATAAATAAGTTTCATATCCAGATTTATAATCCAGACAACATCGTGCATTTTCTCGGCAAGAATCCGGTATTTTGTTTCACTTTGCCGCAAGGATAGTTCTGCCCTCTTCCGTGCGGTTATGTCGCGTTTGATCTCCACAAGGCCCTTTTTCTCGCCATGTTGATCATGTAAAATGAATGAGGTAAGGTCAATTACCACATTTCCGTTTTTTGTATGAGATACAACCTCTCCCTGGAATTTACCGTGTTTTGCGAGTTCACGCTCCACTATTGCACATATTTCGTCATTTAAAAAAAATGCGGATGTCTTGCCCTCCAGTTCCATGTCAGAGAATCCCATCAATGACCGGTGAGCTTCATTCTGCTCCACAAAGAAATTGTTTGTATCAAGAATGATGATGCCATTGGTTGAATTGGCAATGATTTCCCTGTAAATACCTGGTATTTTTTCTGTATGGTTCCGTGCACTGGCATAGGGAAAGGTACTGGCAACCAATCCATCAGCCGGTTTCCTGAGTTTGATTCGATCGGGTTCATGCTTCACTTTTTTCAGGTGGTCCATATCAGATGATTATGATTAGAAATTTTCCTGTTATATCTTTCGGGCAATTTTTCAAATGTAAAGATATAACTTTTTTTGCTACTTGAATGTTACGTTAAAATTACCATGCGATTTATTTGCCGTTATGATGACAATCTGAGCCTGCTGATAATCAACAGATCAATGTGCCGCTGATTGAAGCTTCATGCAACATTAATCTGTATTGATCGTATGACCTGATTTTCCATATCTTTACCGACTAATCTCAAACTCCTTTTATGAAACATCTCATGATTGCTTTTTGCTTTATCGTTTTGGCACATCAGGCCACCTGGGCGCAAACAACCTGGAAATCATCTGACTACAAGCCGGAAACTTATCGCAAGGTGATGGTCCTTGCCAAGATTTCAGATGTCCTTGCCAAAAAGCAACTCGAAGATTTCACCGTGAAATTTCTGACTGACAAAGGAATTGATGCAATCCCTGCATACGCAAATGTTAAAAAGACCGATGGGGTATCGCGAGAACAATTCCTGATCATCGCAGATTCACTTAAGGTGGATGCCTTGCTGGTATATTCGGTTAACGGCGCAGAAAAACAGGTTGAGAGTAAGCCAACCGTCAGTGTGGGTGTGGGAGTTGGCGGTTACGGCGGCTACGCTGGCGCCAGTGTACCCATTTCGGGAGGCACAAAATTGGTTACCGTCGTTAAGCTTAGCGTATATTTCTATAACAGGGCATCCACAGATGAACAATGGGCCGGACAATTAAGCGGAACATTGGATGGCAACACAGACAAACTGGCCTATACTTTTGCAAAGACAACTGTAAAAGCACTGATAAAGGATGGAATGTTCGTGACGAAGAAATAGCCTGGATAGCAGGAGGCCATAATTTTAAAACGATTTCACCCATGTCCGAAGACCAAAAGAAACAACTCGAACAACAACTCTGGAACATTGCCAACACCCTGCGCGGTAAAATGAATGCCGATGAATTCCGCGACTATATCCTTGGGTTCATATTCTATAAATACTTGTCGGAAAAAATGTTCCGGTATGCAGATTCCATCCTGGTGAATGACGGAATCAAATACAGGGACATTGATGAATCGTTGGTGCAGGGAAAAGCGTATATCGAAGCTATCAGGGAGGAGGCTTTGGGTAAACTTGGCTATTTCCTGAAACCGTCCGAACTTTTCAGTGAAGTAGCAAAACGCGGAAATAGCACTAAAGAGGGTGAAAACAACTTTATCCTCGAAGATTTGGCCAAAATCCTGACTAACATTGAGCAAAGCACAATGGGCACCGCCAGTGAGGATGATTTCGATAACCTTTTTGAAGACCTTGATCTCACCAGCACCAAACTGGGAAGAACTGAATCAGCAAAGAATGAACTAATTGCCAAGGTTTTATTTCACCTGGACAACATTGACTTCCAGCTTGAAAATGCCGCAGTTGATGTTTTAGGTGATGCGTACGAATACCTGATCGGACAATTTGCCAGTGGCGCCGGAAAGAAAGCCGGTGAGTTCTATACACCGCAAGGGGTAAGCAAAGTGTTGGCAAAAATTGTCACCACAGGTAAAACCAAATTGAAATCGGCCTATGACCCCACATCCGGATCAGGTTCCCTGTTGTTGAGAATTTCCAAAGAAGCAGAAGTGAACAATTTTTACGGACAAGAACTGAACCGTACCACATACAATCTTTGCCGGATGAACATGATTTTGCATGATGTGCATTACCGGCAATTCGACATCAAACAAGAAGACACACTCGAACATCCGCAGCACATTGATAAAAAGTTTGAAGCCGTTGTTGCCAATCCTCCATTTTCTGCACAGTGGAGCGCCAGCCCGCTGTTTATGACCGATGACCGATTCAGCCAGTATGGTAAACTGGCGCCATCCGGCAAGGCTGATTTTGCCTTTGTGCAACACATGATCTTTCAGTTGGCAGATAATGGGATCATGGCCATCGTTCTGCCACATGGTGCCTTGTTTCGTGGGGGAGCTGAGCAGCATATCCGCAGGTATCTGATAGAAGACCGAAATTACCTGGATGCCGTAATCGGGTTACCTGCCAATATCTTTTACGGTACGAGCATCCCCACATGTATCATGGTTTATAAAAAATGTCGTGAAAACCCTGAAGACATCCTGTTCATTGATACCAGCCAGCATTATGAAAAGGTGAAAACCCAGAACATGCTTCGGGATGATGACATTAGCAAAATAGTCGACACATACCGAAACCGCATTGAAGAAGCCAAATACAGCAAGCGGGCCAAGTTGAAAGAAATTGCAGAGAATGATTACAACCTGAACATCCCGAGATATGTCGATACATTTGAAGCGGAGGAGAGCATTGATATTAATAAACTGGCGG
>JBAXFM010000035.1:0-25802 GCA_037139855.1 Bacteroidota bacterium | reverse complement strand
CACTTCAACCGTCATGCCATTGTGCATGGTGATGATATCGCCCGAAACCAGGGCCCTGATTCCCGGGCGATTATCGGTGGCAGGCATGAGACCTACCACATGAACCGGCAGTCTGGCTTTGGCAATGGCATAAATTGTGGCTGCTACCGCAGCAGCTCCCGACATGTCGTCTTTCATGTTCATCATCGAATCTCCAGGTTTAAGATTCATGCCTCCTGAATCGTAAACAACACCTTTCCCGACAAAAACAAATGGCTTCTTGTTCCCGGCTTCGGCAGGTTTCCACTCCATCACCGTAAAGGTTGGCGGCTCATGGCTGCCCTGATTAACGCCAAGCAAGCCTCCCATTTTCAGGGCTGTCAACTCCTGCATGTTCATTACCTCCACGGAAGCGCCGGATTCTAGTGCCATCTTTTCAACCTCTTCGGCGAAAACTGTGGCTGTGAGATAGGAATTGGGCTCGTTGATGAGGTCGCGGCAGAGGGAGAGGGCGGAGAGGAGGATGTTCAGATTCGTGACGATTGACGATTGACGATTGACGATTGACGAGTTTGGGGAAACCAAAGGTTCATTTTCGGATTCCTCCAGGGCTTTCGAGTAGATTTCGATTTCCTGCAGGGTATTTTCGTTTTCCTTATCCTTTTTATATTTCAGAAACTGGTAAGAACCGAGGGCCATGCCTTCGGCAAAGGCCAGCACGACATTGCCTTCCACCTCTGTGTCAAAAATGGCGACACGGATAGCTTTCTGAGCGTTGAGCAATCCGGCAATCTTGTCACCGGCTTTACGCGACATTTCTAATCGTTTCGGCAGATCCTTTTCCTCCCTGATGAAATATACGAAAACCAAATAACTGAGGCGGTTGAACGAAACCACCTCTTGTTTGAGGGTTTCAACCTGTTCTTTCAGGTAAGTCTTTTCTGCTGTGCTGAAAATACCCGCCGGCAACTTTGATAGTTTGGAAACGATTACAACAAGGTGTCCTAGTTCCTGCTCTTTGTTGGTGAGGATGATGGATGGAATCATGATTTTGAGTAATTTTGAACCGGATTAAGAATACAAATTTAGGAATATTTTGGTGGCCGTAAGGTTTAAATCACGGCTAACACCTGTAAACTATGAAAACTGAGACCCTTATATATAAAGCCCTGCAGTCTGAATATTTAACCATCGAAGAAGGAAAATTTTTATTTGAAACACTTCCATTGGCTGATCTGATGCTCACAGGCAACGAGTTGCGCAAAAAACTCCATCCCAATGGCCATGTGACCTGGATTATTGACCGAAATGTAAACATTACGAACGTATGCATCTCAGGATGTAAATTTTGTAACTTTTACCGAACGGGTGGCAGTGCTGATGCTTATATTACGACTATTCCCGAATATTGCTCCAAAATTGAGGAGATGAAGCGGCTGGGAGGCAACCAACTTCTTCTCCAGGGAGGTTTGCATCCCAAATTGAGTCTTGATTTTTACGAAAAGCTATTTGCCGACCTGAAAAGCCATTATCCTGAAGTTCGCCTGCATGCCCTGGGCCCACCTGAAATTGCCTGGCTGGCAAAAAAGGAAACTATCTCCTTTAAAACTGTCCTTGAACGACTTGTGGCCGCAGGACTGGACAGTTTACCTGGAGCAGGGGCAGAAATTCTTGTTGACCGGGTTCGTAAAATACTTTCCCCTGTGAAATGTACCACACGGGAATGGCTTGAGGTAATGCAGGCTGCCCATGAATTGGACCTGACAACCTCTGCCACCATGATGTTCGGACATATCGAAACCATTGATGAACGACTTGAACATATGGTGGCGCTTCGTGACCAGCAATCGCGGAAACCAGATGGTCATAAGGGCTTTCTCTCATTCATCCCATGGCCATTCCAGGATGACAGAACGGTACTGAAAGAAAAATCAGGGGTTTTCAACACGGTAACCCCGGAAGAATATATCCGGATGATTGCCATCAGCAGGATCATGTTGCCAAATATTCCAAATATCCAGGCTTCATGGCTTACGGTAGGAAAAGACACGGCCCAGCTATGCCTTCATGCCGGCGCCAACGATTTCGGCAGCATCATGATCGAAGAAAACGTTGTAAGCGTGGCTGGCGCTAACCATAAATTTGATGCCGCCGGTATTCAACAGGCCATCAGGGAAGCGGGTTTTGAGCCCCGGCAAAGGGATCAGGATTTTATGTTGTTATCAAATCAATAAAAATTCCCAATGTCAGGAACTCTTCAATCTTTTTTTTCCGGAGAACCATTTCCCCTTGAACTGGGCAGCGTTTTGCCCGACATTACCATTGGTTATCATACCTGTGGCAGGTTGAATGAGACAAAGGACAATGTCATCTGGATCTGCCATGCCCTTACCGCAAATTCCGACCCGCTGGAATGGTGGCCGGGCCTTGTCGGGACTGGCAAACTGTTTGATCCTGACTTCCATTTTATCGTTTGTGCAAACTTTCTCGGTTCGTGTTACGGTACCAGCGGCCCGATGTCAGTAAATCCTTCCACAGGCAAACCCTGGTACCGGGAATTTCCAAATATCACCATACGCGACATGGTTTCTGCCCATGAACTACTCAGACAACATCTTGACCTTCCGGCGATCAACACGCTGATTGGTGGTTCAATCGGGGCTCATCAGGCAATGGAATGGGCCATTGGCAAACCTGATCTGGTCAAACATCTCATTCTGCTGGCCAGTGGGGCGGTGATCTCACCCTGGGCAATTGCATTTAACCAATCGCAGCGAATGGCGATTGAAGCCGATCCCACTTTCAGCACAGAAGATCCCCGGGGCGGACTGTCGGGACTAAAAGCCGCCAGATCCATAGCGCTTTTGAGCTACAGGAATTTGCAAACCTACAACCGCACCCAACAGGAAACTGATTTGAACAAAACAGAAGATTTTAAAGCCGCATCCTACCAAAAATACCAGGGCGAAAAACTGATAAAAAGATTCAATGCGTGGTCATATCATTTGATTTCCCGGGCGATGGATACGCACAATGTTGCCCGTGGAAGGGAGAGCCTCGCGATTGCGCTGGGACATATAAAGGCAAAAACCCTGGCAGTGGGAATTTCTTCCGACATCTTATTTCCACCCGAAGATCTGAAAATTATCACCAGCCATATTCCCGGCAGTCGATACTCCGAAATCAGTTCTGACTACGGCCATGACGGTTTTCTGATTGAAAACGAACAGTTGACCAGGATCATTCTTCAATTTTATCAAATTACAAAAAATGATCCTGTTTCCTGATGATTCATTGAATATCCTTACTTCGCAGTAGCTTTCAGCAACCCATTGCGCTGCCAGTCAGCGTACATCTGAGAGGCAACTTTCGTGGTCACTTCATCAATGTACTGCGGGTCGGTAATGGCGATTTCAGCAGTCCAGATAAGGTCATTGTTCGAATTGGCATAAAGGTTGGCGTGCAGGTTAACGGTTGAGGTTGTTGCCCAGTAACCTCCACTGGTTACCACATTGGCGCCATAGCCATACACCGGATATCCCCAGTTGTAATAATTGTAATAATTGTAATAGTAATCGGGATAAACAACTGTCGTTTGAGGTACATACGATTGCGATTTATCAGTTCCCTTGTAAGTTATTACGAGGATCCCATCAACGCCCAGACTGTCAAATTTCTTTTCAAGATCATTTAATTGATATTTTTTCCCCGGAGCAATAAAATTCAATGATTCCTTCGCTTTGAAACCCTTGCTGTTAAAAAAATTGGTGGCATATTGTTCGACTGGCTTCTGGTATTCCAGTTTATCGAACATGGCCCACACGACCACATTGCCAATTTGTTCTTTTTCTTTGGGATTTGTCCAACTGGTCATATTGACAGATGAACCACATGAAGTGAACAGAAAAGCAACCAGGATCAACAATGCTCCTGGAAAGAGAGTAGATTTTTTCATGACAGTAGAATTTAGGTTTATAATATCTTTCCTTCAAAAATACGAATATTATTGAAACCTATAAAAAAAATGACGAGTGACGAGTGACGAATGATAATCATGAGAAATGTTCGACCACTTACCCTCTGGCCCATTTGTCCCCCTTTTCAAGTTAATTCAGGTAATCCATAATCTTTTCCGTTGCCCCGCGGTTTTCTTCCACATAGTTCAGGCAGATTGCAGACAAACGACTGTTTTCCTGTAAATCTCCGGTAATCTCCGTCACTTTTTTAACCAGTTCTTCCGAAGAAGTGACGCTGAAAGCGCCTCCAAGGGCAACAAGTTCTCTGGCTTCCCGGAATTTGTGGTAGTTGGGTCCAAAAAACACCGGAACGCCAAAAGTGACCGGTTCCTGGATGTTATGAATGCTACCGGTATATCCTCCGCCAATAAAAGCAACCGTTGCATAACGGTATAGTTGCGAAAGTAAGCCAACCGAATCAATGATCAGAATTGTAGCCTGGGCCGCATTTTCTTCATTCAATTCAGAATAGCAAACCACCGGCTGACCCAGATGTTCCCGGATTGTATTGATGCGACCTGGCGAAGTGTCATGGGGCGCTATGATGAATTTAAGATTCAGTTCATGATGATGTATCAGCGGAATAAATATTGCTTCATCCGGTTCCCAGGAACTGCCGGCAATAAAAACCTTTTTCCCCGCGCAAAATTTCTCGATCAAAGGCATCGGCTTGTGTTGTCGGGCGATGGCAAAAACGCGGTCAAACCGGGTGTCGCCCGTCAGGGTTACGTTCGATATACCTGCCGATCTGAGCAATTTTTCTGATTCCTGGTTCTGAACAAAAAAATGGGTCACAAAGCGCAGATTTGTGCGAAACCATCCTCCGTACCACTGAAAGAAATGCTGATTTTTCCGGAATAACGCAGAAATATAATAAAGCGGAATATGCTTTAAATGAATCGCTTCAAGGTAATTGAACCAGAAATCATACTTGACAAAAAATACCATTTCGGGCTGAACAATGTTCAGGAAATTTCGGGCATTCCGACAGGTGTCCAACGGAAGGTAAAAGATGAAGTCGGCCTGATCATAATTTTTGCGAACCTCATATCCGGAGGGTGAAAAAAAAGTGAGCAGGATCTTTTTTTCCGGCCATCGTTTTCTGAAAGCTTCGATAACAGGCCGACCCTGTTCAAATTCGCCCAGTGAAGAGACATGAAACCAGATCAGCGGATTTTTTTTCCGATCAACCTGCTTCAGCGCCAGATCAAGTTTTGCGAACAATCCATGCCGACCATCAATCCATTGCCTGGCTTTTACATTGAACAAGCCCGCGAAATGGACAAACAACCCATATAAATGAATAAATAATGAATATATCAACCGCATTTTAATACATATAAAACTGCTTCGGCACCCTACGGTACAGCGGAATCATCCAACAAACTTTAGCGGTATAATACTGGCTGCTCAACTTGCGTGTATCTTGCTTGCCTGTATCAAAATCCCGTTCGCGGTAAGGATTTGTCCAGGCCTGCATGAATTCAAAAGACAGGGAAAAATTCAACAACCGGGTATTGCTCAGGTACATGTATCCTAAAGCTGCGGTAACGGCCAATCCTCCGTTCAATTGATCATATCCCTTTTTATAATCCCCCAGCAGTTGTGGCGCGGTATTTCCTGGGTTGTGAATCCTGATCTTTTCCTGTATATAACCCGCCCCGGCTAAAAGGGTGAATCCACAGTTGGGGTTTGGGGCTAACAACGGAATTACCTTACCGAATTTGGCGAAGAAATTATATCCACGCTGATAATAAACGATGTCGGCATAATAACCGTTGGCATCGATGATCAAACCCTAAGGGGTTGATATAACCTTAAGCAGCGAGTCGCTGTTCTTCACCGACTGGCCAAACATGAAATTTCCTTCCACACCAAAAATCCAGTTGTGCTTGGTTTTCAGCATGAAACCACCACCAATACTGGAATTACCGCCAAATAGTTTTGCGAGGTCGCCCCCTGGGAACTGGTAGCCGTAAGTTGCGTAAATCAACGGGGTTGTAATCGTGGAGTCATGAATGCTAACCTGTGCAAAAAGGCTGTAAACAGTAAGAAGTAGGACAGTTGATAGCGTAAAAGCTTTGTGATGCATATGGATACATTAAATGTTAAAACCGATAGACCAAACCAAGGGATGGATTCAGGGTGGTCACCACTTTTTTAATTTCGTATTCCACCGGGGCTGAATAAACCGGAGTGAAATATTTAATTCCGGTAATCGGATCTTTGAATTCCTCATAACCTATTAATTGCGATCCATACGACCTGCTGGCTCCGGGCCATCCACCCATCAGATTAAGATTGAATTTTAACGCAAAATGCGACGAAATCGTATATCCCACCCCGGCGGAAAGCTGGTATCCAAACCCTGTCGCGATGTTTTCATTGGAACTGAACCCTGTGGTATCGGTTGGGTTTGGCGTATTGAAATTGACGCTGGAAACAATGATTGCACCACCCAATACCTTTGCATCAAGGTGAATCCGCCCGATCGTTTTCATAAACACCGGACCGGCCATCAGGTAATGGTTGGACCAGGCTCCGGATCCCTCAGTATCAGGTATCCCGTTTGGAAACACCAGTGTGGCTGCATTCTCCATTGAATTTCGCTGGAAAGTATATTGCAGCGCTAATCCAAAATCCTTTTTGCCCATCCAATCAAACGTTACCTGCATAAGCCAGCCGTTTGTGGCATAGCCCGATTCTTTATTCCTGGTATCAGAAGAAGCATATGCCCCCAGCGCAATGGAATATCCGGCTGCGACTTCCAATCCCATATTCCGGATGACCACGGGCTTGGATTTCAAATCTGTGTTTTGCGGATATGCCGCCGAACAACATGCAATTAAAATGAATAATAACACTGCCTTTTTCATATTCACTGAGTCTGTCGGATGACAAATTTACAGTTTTTTGCAATTGCATGAATGCCGAAATTTCAATTCCTTATTCAACAAGTTGTTAGGGCTGTGAATCCATCATGATTTTTTTTGTAATTTTGACGCAAACAATTTACCTCGAACAAATCATTCAATCAATCAATCATTCATTCAATAATTAATTTTCTATGCGCAAATCCTTGTTCTGCCTGTTTCTCCTCCTGGCCGGCTTCAGTTATCACTCGATGGCCTGTACAAATTTTATCTTTACAAAAGGAGCCACCAGCGATGGTTCGGTAATGATTACCTATTCGGCCGATTCACACACCCTGTATGGGGAGTTGTATCATTGGCCCGCCCGCGATTGGCCTGCCGGCGCTATGCTCGATGTAACTGAATGGGACACCGGAAAACCTTTGGGTAAAATCCCACAGGTTAAGCATACCTACAATGTCATTGGTAACATGAATGAACACCAGGTTGCAATTGGTGAAACCACCTATGGTGGCCGGGAAGAACTATTCACCCAAAAAGGCGCCATTATCGATTACGGTTCGCTGATCTATATCAGCCTGCAACGTTCAAAAACTGCCAGGGAAGCCATTAAAATATTTGGTGAACTGACAGAAAAATATGGTTATGCCAGCGAAGGGGAATCATTTTCGATTTCTGATGCAAACGAAGCCTGGATCCTGGAAATGATCGGCAAAGGTGAAGGTCAGCTTGGCGCTGTTTGGGTTGCCCTTCGCATCCCTGATGGCTATGTATGCGGCCATGCCAATCAGGCCCGTATCACCACATTCCCCCTGAATGATCCCGAAAATTGTGTTTATGCAAAGGATGTGATCACATTCGCCCGTTCAAAGGGTTGGTTTGACGGGAAAGATTCCGAATTCAGTTTTTCAGACACCTATGCTCCGGTTACCTTCAGTGGCGCCCGTGCCTGCGAAGCCCGTGTATGGTCAATGTTCAACCGCATAAATTCAAACATGGGCCAATACCAGGATTATGCCATGGGCAATCTCACAAAAGGCAATTGGGGATACACAACCAACCGTATGCCTTTGTGGATTAAACCCGACAAAAAAGTAAGTTCCCATGATGTGATGAACCTCATGCGCGACCACTATGAAGGCACCAAAATGGACATGACCAAGGATATCGGAGCCGGTCCGTTTGCATGTCCTTACCGCTGGCGTCCGATGACCTTTAAGGTCGATAGTGTTCCCTACATTCAGGAACGAGCCACCTCAACCCAGCAAACAGGTTTTGTTTTCGTTGCCCAGTCACGCAACTGGCTTCCCGATCCCATTGGCGGAATTTTCTGGTTTGGTGTTGACGATACCTATACAATGGTTTTTTCTCCCATGTACTGTGGCATGACCACCGTTCCTGAGGCATATAGGGTTGGAAATGGCGACATGTTGCACTTTTCACCTACTTCTGCCTTCTGGACCTTCAGCATGGTATCAAACTGGGCCTATACCAAATACGATTACATGATCAAAGACATCCAGCCTGTGCAGCAGGAACTCGAGCAGCAATATATTTCTGAAACTACCGGTATCGATCAGAAGGCCGCTAACCTTTATAAAACAAATGAAGCTGAAGCAATACAATTCATTACGGACTATTCTGTAAAAACCGGTCAGGCAACTGTGAAGCGCTGGCAGGAGATGTTTCAATATCTGCTTGTCAAGTATATCGACGGAAACATCAAGAAGGAAAAGGATGGAAAGTTTGAAACCAACCCATACAACATGCCTGTAATGCCTTCACAACCCGGCTACCCGCAATGGTGGCTGAAAGAAATTGTTAAAGATCATGGCGATGTTCTGAAACAGATTGGACCTTCATCACACTAGACACTGAATAGCGGAATGCAGGCAATGCAAGCAATGTTGGCAATGCAGGCAATTCTATAAAAACAGGATTTAGCCACCGCTTAATCCTGTTTTTGTTATATATTTGCACCATTAATTAAGGAAAATCTGACAGCTCATGGAAGAACAAAACTCTCCTAACCGTAAATACATCATTTACTTATCCATTCTTGGCATCCTCTTTCTTGTGCTTCTCTTCTGGCTATTCATCCAGAGATCGCAAATGATGAAACTGGTCAAAGAAAAAGAAACCGAGAAAATTGCATTACAGCATAACCTCGACTCACTGATGACCGAACACAACAATATCAAGATTTCCTATGGCGCTCTTTCTGACTCATTGAAAGCCAAGGATAGCCTGATTCAGGTCAATGCCATGGAAATCAAGAAACTGTTGGCAAATCAATGGGATTACAATACCATCCATAAGAAATTTGAACGTTTGCAGAAGGTTGCTCAGGGATATGTCCACCAGATGGATTCACTCTATACCATCAATCGTGAATTGACTGCCGAAAATGATCGAATCCGTCAGGTGGTAAAGACCGAACAAAACCGGAATCAAACACTGATGAAGGATAAGGAGGAACTCAAGGAAAAGATGAACCAGGCTGCCTATATCAAAGCATACGATGTTACAGCTACCCCTTATAAATTAAAATCGGGCGGCACCAAAGAACAGGTAACCGATAAAGCAAGCCGCACCGGACGGATCAGGATTTGTTTTACCATCGGAGAAAATCCACTGGTAACTGCCGGCAAAAAAAATATTTATATCCGCCTTGTTCGCCCCGACAATGTTGTTGTGCTGAAAAGCAAATACGACACCTTTGTTTTCAATGGTCAAACGCTGCCTTTCTCACTCCGTGAAGATATCGATTACCAGGGAAAAGCCATGAATGTTTGTGTAGACTGGACCAAGAAGGACACCGACAAACAGGCGATGAAAGGAAAGTATATGGTTACCGTATTTGCCGATGACAAGGAAATAGGAACCGGTTCATTCGACTTGAAATAATTCCATTCATATGAGAATTGGCATTTTAACAGCAGGAGGCGATTGCCCGGGAATCAATGCGGCCATCAGAGGTGTTGGCAAAACAGCCATTCTCGAATATGGCATGGAGGTCATAGGCATTTCTTCGGGCTTCCTCGGTCTGATCAATGAAGAATATGTTCATCTTGACGAAAGTGTTCTCTCCGGAATTCTTACTCTGGGTGGAACAATCCTGGGAACATCCCGGGAAAACCCTTTCAAAAAAGGAAGCACCTTCAATGCCATTGATAAGCCAAAACTGATCAAGAAACATTACCATGAACTCGGTTTGGATGCGTTGGTGTGTATTGGAGGAAATGGCACCCAACGCACTGCTGCCCAACTTTCGGAGGTCGGACTTAACATCATCGGCATACCTAAAACCATCGACAATGATGTTTATGGCACGGATATTACCTTCGGTTTCGACTCTGCCCTGTGGATAGCCACCGAAGCCATCGACAGACTGCATACAACAGCCAACAGCCACAAACGCATCATGGTGATTGAAGTGATGGGTCATCATGCCGGATGGCTGGCGCTCTATTCGGGAATGGCCAGCGGAGGCGATGTGATCCTGCTTCCCGAAATTAATTTCGATATCAACATGGTAGCCAAGTGCCTGAAAAGAAGGGCTATCAATAAAAAACCATACTCCATTGTCGTGGTGGCTGAAGGGATTCCAACGCCGAAAGGCGAATCAGCAGCTCGATATGTCGCCAACAGTATCAAAGAACTCACCGGACTTGAAACCAGGGAAACCATTCTTGGTTACATCCAGCGCGGAGGCAGTCCCTCTCCCATGGACCGTGTACTTGCCACCCGTTACGGAGCCTTTGCAGTTGAATTGATTGCCCAGAAAAAATTCGGAGAGATGGTTTCACTCAAGGGCGATATGGTTACTTCTGTGCCACTTGCAGAAGTTGGCGGTAAGTTAAGGCTGGTCCCCGAAAATCATCCCCTGATCGAAAAAGCACGGCGCATGGGGGTTTGCTTCGGTAAAGATACCTGCTAATCAGCAAACTTTATATCCTTGATGTTGAGTTGGAGGTTCACAGAGCCATTCCATTCATTTTCTTCGATATGATAACAGATATTAAAAGGTATCTGCTTCTCTATCAATCCAAATCGTTCACCCTGCTGAAATGCGATGGCCGAAAAAGGCCCCCCTGCAATATCCGGATGAACCACGGAAAGTTTCAGATGATTTTTTCCGACGATTCTCGATCCTCCTGCATCCATCACCCCTTTGGTAATAAATAATGGCGCCATGTTTCCTGGTCCGAATGGGGCAAATTGCTTCAGGATACTGTAAAAACGAGAATTGATTTTATTCAGGGGCAGCAATGAATCTGCGTCCATAATGGGTACCAGTTCAATGCCCTGCAACCGCTCCTGAACCACCGATTCAAACCGGGACCTGAAGGCCTCGAGGTTTTCCGGTTTGAGTGAAAGCCCCGCCGCAAATTTGTGACCGCCAAAATGTTCCAGAAGATCACTACAGGCATCCACTGCCTCATAAATGTCAAAATCTCTGACACTTCGGGCAGAACCTGTAATCAGTCCGTTTGAAAGGGTAAGGACGATGGTTGGGCGGTAATAAGTCTCGGTGAGACGTGATGCAACGATGCCGATCACGCCTTTATGCCAGTCGGGGTGATAGATCACTGTTGATCTGGCTGATTTAAGCTTTTCATCTGCTCCGATCATTCCCAACGCCTGCTGCGTGGCAAATGTATCCAATGCTTTTCGTTCCGTGTTGTGCGCATTGATCTGCACCGCAACATGCTTTGCATCATCCAGATCTTTGGTGATCAGGAGTCTGACCGAATTTTTTCCGCTTTCAATCCTTCCGGCAGCATTGATCCTTGGTCCGATCATAAAAACCAGATCGGTGATAGTGAGTTCACGGATAAAAACACATCCGCCAAGCCCGTCATCCTTTTTCATCATGGCCGAATAACGCAGCAATGCCTCCAACCCCGGCCTGGGACGTGTGTTGATCAGTTTAAGTCCGAAATAGGCCAGAATCCGGTTTTCACCTGTTATGTCAACAATATCAGAAGCAATGCTGATGGCAACAAGATCCAGATATTGCGTCAGATTTTCAAAAGGAAGATTGTTTTTTTGCGTGTATGCCTGAATCAGCTTAAATCCAATTCCACATCCCGATAGCTCCTTATAAGGATAATTGCAATCACTTTGCTTTGGGTCAAGAACCGCAGCAGCAGGTGGGATTTCAGCCCCTGGCCGGTGGTGATCACAAATGATAAAATCGATCCCTTTGGTCAACGCATAAGCAACTTTCTCCACGGCCTTGATACCGCAATCGAGGGCAATAATGAGTTTTACATTTGTTTCAGCAGCAAAATCAATCCCCACCAAAGAAATGCCATACCCTTCGTTGTACCTGTCGGGGATATAAAAGTCGATCTCAGGATGAAAACTTTGCAGAAAGGTGTATACCAGCGATACTGCCGAGGTTCCGTCAACATCGTAATCACCGTAAACCAGAATTTTTTCTTTTTGATCAATCGCTTTGGTGATGCGTGCAATGGCTTTGTCCATATCCTTCATCAGGAACGGGTCGTAAAGATCGCTCAGGGTTGGCCTGAAAAAGGTTTTTGCTTCATCGAAAGTGGTTACCCCACGCTGTACCAAAAGATTGGTCAGAGACTGATCAATGCCCAGATCTTTCGATAATCCAATAACTTTTTCGGGATCCCCCGGTGGTTTCAGCACCCAACACTTCTCCATCATTCAATTCTTACTGCTAAATTATAAATTATTCTACACCGGGACAAAGTTCTTAAGGGTTATTGTCTCCTAACCTGTTTTCAATCTCTAAAACTCAGCATTCTTGGGCGTTCTCGGAAAAGGAATCACATCACGGATATTCGCCATCCCGGTAACAAAAAGGATCAAACGCTCAAATCCGAGTCCAAACCCTGCATGAGGCGCTGTCCCGAATTTGCGGGTATCAAGATACCACCATACATCCTTCTCCGGGATATTCATTTCATGAATCCTTTTCAGCAAGGCATCAAGGTTCTCCTCCCGCTGGCTGCCGCCGATGATCTCACCGATCTTTGGAAAGAGTACATCCATGGCACGAACCGTGCGGTCATCCTCGTTCATCTTCATGTAAAAAGCCTTAATGTCTTTGGGATAGCCCGTCAGAATGACCGGCTTCCCAAAATGCTTCTCAACCAGATAACGCTCGTGTTCAGCCTGTAGATCGGTTCCCCAGTCGACAGGGAATTCCCAGCTCTGACCTGAAGCCTTGAGTATTTCTATAGCCTCAGTATAACTGAGTCGCTCGAATTTACCGCTGATTACCTGCTTTAACCGGTCAATCAGCTCGTTATCATACATTTTATTGAGAAACTCCAGGTCGTCATAGCAATGATCAATGGCATACTGCATGAGGTATTTCAGAAAATCCTCTGCCAGGTCCATGTTGTCGTTAATATCATAGAAAGCCATCTCGGGTTCAATCATCCAAAACTCTGCCAGGTGGCGCGGGGTATTTGAGTTTTCGGCCCTGAAAGTCGGACCAAAGGTATATACCAGCGAAAGTGCCATTGCGCCAAGTTCACCCTCTAACTGGCCACTGACCGTGAGTTTGGTCTCTTTTCCAAAAAAATCCTGGCTATAATCCACATGGCCATCGGGCGTCAGCGGCGGGTTCTTGTCATCCAGGGTCGTAACACGGAACATCGCCCCTGCCCCTTCAGCATCCGAACCGGTGATGATCGGTGCATGAAGGTAGAAGAATCCCTGGTCGTTGTAATACTTATGAATGGCATAAGCCATGGCATGACGAATACGCAACACAGCGCCAAAAGTGTTGGTGCGGGGCCGCAGATGGGCTATTTCCCGCAAAAATTCCAGGCTGTGCCCCTTTTTTTGCAACGGATAGGTTTCCGGGTCAGCAGTTCCGTAGACTTCGATCTGACTGGCCTGGATTTCAACGCTCTGCCCCTGCCCCATCGACTCTACCAGGATCCCTTTCACAGCGATACAACTTCCTGTTGTGACAAGTTTTAACATATCTTCCGAAAAATTTGTCACCTCTGCAACAACCTGGATATGATGAATAACTGAACCATCATTGAGGGCAATGAAATTGATGTTCTTATTCCCTCGTTTCGTCCGGACCCAGCCTTTAACCAAAACTTCACTGCCGTATTCCTTCGATTTCAGTAAATCGACGATCTTGTTCCTTCTTGTGTGTTCCATTGAATAAATAGATTGAATCTGCAAATTTACTCAAATGTCGCCAATTACAAACCACTTAGGCACTAAGATCACTTAGAATCACTAAGGAAAACCAAATCTCAGTGGCTCTGAGTGTTCTAAGTGCCTTAGTGGTTTCAATTTATCACTTCCACGGGGATTCAGGATTGTTACGTAACTTTGTTACAAATCCCTCGTCAAAGGAAAAATATATCTGTTTATGAACCATCATCACCACGAAAACATGCCCGGCTGGGCACAAAAAGTCGACGACTATGGCCGGAACCACTGGCATAAGGAAAAGAAATTCAGATCAAGACGGGGAGAATATGTCGGTGCCATTATCTTTAACCTGCTTTTTTTATGGATTGTTAACAACATTCAGGAATGGCACCTCGGGTTTATCAAAGATAATTTTACAGTGGTCATTTGGATTCTGAATGTGAATATACTCATACAAATTGCAGGGAATGCATTGATGCTTGTTTCCGATCTTCCTTTCATCCGATACTTTTCTTTGATCGTCACCGAAACAGCAAGTTTTTTAACCCAAATTGTACTCTTTTATATTTATCCATTTGATTTTTCAAATTTTCACGGGCTTTTCTGGCTCGACTGGTTCCTGCCCATCGCACTTATCATCGGCATGGTCGTTTCAGCGCTGAAAGTCTTTTCAAATCTCTGGAAATTGATATTCTGGCGAAGCTGAATTCCGTACCTTTGCTCCGCATGACAGCTACCCTTAACATCACCCCCATCCATGAATGGTTACCGGTTACAACCCTGCCAATGGTGATTGCAGGCCCGTGCAGCGCAGAAACCGAGGAGCAGATCATGGAAACTGCATTTGGCGTTGCTTTGATTCCCCAGGTAAAGATTTTCCGTGCCGGAATCTGGAAGCCCCGTACCCGGCCCGGAGCCTTTGAAGGGGTAGGAACGAAAGGGCTTAAATGGTTGCATAAAGTAAAGCAACAAACCGGGTTGATGGTAACCGTAGAGGTGGCAAACCCGAAACATGTTCAGGAAGCGCTCGACCATGGCATTGACATTCTTTGGATCGGAGCCCGTACCGTGGTAAATCCCTTTGCAATCCAGGAAATCGGAGAAGCAATCGGCGATCGGGATATTCCCGTTATGATTAAAAATCCCTTGAACCCCGACCTGAAAACCTGGATGGGAGCCATTGAGCGATTGAACCGGATGGGCCTTACAAAACTTATCGCCGTACATCGGGGATTTTCATTTTTCAACCGCTCCGAATACCGGAATGCCCCCATGTGGGAAATTCCCATTGAACTCAAACGGCTGTTTCCAAATCTGCCAATCGTTGTTGACCCAAGCCATATCTGCGGAAACAGGGAACTGATCCCGGGCACCATGCAAAAAGCACTGGATTTGGAAATGAACGGGTTGATGATTGAAACACACTTCAACCCTTCAAAAGCATTAACTGATAAAAATCAACAGGTTACACCCGTGCAGTTAGAAGAATTCCTGTCAAGGCTGATCCTTAGACGTGAATCTGTCAACAATGAATTTTCCTATAAGCTGGAGGAATTGCGGTCGGAAATTGACAAGCTGGATGAGGAACTCATTGATATTCTGGCACGCCGGATGAAGGTGGTAGAGGAAATAGGAACTTATAAAAAAATCAACAAAATAACCATCCTCCAGTTAAAAAGATGGAATCAGCTAACACAGGATCGCATTGAAACCGCAATTAAAATGGGTTTGAGCAGGGAATTTATTCTGAAACTACTTGAATCTGTACATGAAGAAGGCATCCAGCGCCAAATTGATGTCATGAACCGCAATGAATCGTGAAAGAAATTACATCCATTTCTTCATTTTGAAATAAACGAACATCACAACGGCAATGCCAAACATAACCCCCGCAACGATGGCAAAAGAATAGGCGTGATCCTGGATCGGTAACTTGATATTCATTCCATAAAGGCTGGCAATGAAAGTCAAAGGCAGCAGTACCGATGATACCAGGGTAAGAATTTTCATCACCTCATTGGTTTTATTCACCTGCAAAGAATCAAAGGTCATTGAGTACCCCTTGATCAACTCGCCGTCATCCTCCACCATATCCCAGATTTTCTGATAATAGTCCATGATGTTGCCCCAGTAATCCTCCATGTTTTCTGCAAATCCTTTGATCACCCCGCTTTGCAGTTTATTAAACAACACCATCTGTGGTTTGAACATGGTATTCAGCAGGATGACATTTTTGCGGGTCATGGAGATTTTCTCAATGGTCGACTCCGCTTTCCTTGAAAAAAGCGATTTTCCGCAATCGTCAACATCCTTATCCACTTTTTCAACCAACCGTTGCGTATCCTTCATCAGATGGTCAAGAATTTCATATAACAACGCATCGCTGCTGCCAACCTCCATCCTGCCTGAGGCAGGAGATTTGACCTTTTCGCGGTTAAACAGGTCTTTGAGCATCCATTGTGATTTTCCAATACTGATCAGGTAATCCTTTCCCCAAAAGAACTTTATTTCCCGGATTTCAACAAATTGCTCTGTAACTCCGAAATCTGGGAAATGAAGAATAATAAAGTGATAATCGTCATAAATATCAATTTTGGGTCTCAGATTCACCTCTGTACGGCAATCTTCCAGGTCGAGCGGATGGAAATGATACCGGCCCTGCAATGCCTGAAGATCATCTTCGGTGGGTCGAACGATATGCGACCAGCGGAGGGTGCCAAATTTAATGGTTTCGATCATGGTAACTTACTTTGGTGAACGCCAGCGGAACGTATTAATCATATGCTCTATGTCTGTTTTTAGGAAGTCAATAACCGGGGCGAGCGAATCATTGTTGGGGGTACGATTGAAATAGAGCGCTCCCCTCACAAATTCTGAAACACTGTCGGTCAGATAGAACTGATAAGGCGAGGCAGCATCCGCGCCCCTGATATCGTAAACCAGTCCGAATACCCTGTGAACCGGATCCAAAAACTCACGCTGGCTGATCGCGTTGGCCTTGGGAATGTGCTTGTTTACCAATGTATGGGAATCGTTGAGATACTGGGTAAGGTTCCCCTTGATAACCTTGTAGCTAAAATGCAGGGTGGCATTAAACGGTTTGTAACTAATATTGATCCAGTAAGGTTCGGCCATCTTGCTGCTATCGGCAGTAATGATGGCATAATCCGGATACTCGAATGTATATGGGAAGGTGGTGTCAAAAACCTGGTAGGCCCGTTTTGGGAGGTCAATACGAAAATAACCCCTGGGTTTTGGCGTGTAGCTGTCACTACAGGAAGAAGCCAGCAAAATGAAAAGACTGAAAATTGATAGGAGCTTCATATGTAAATGGCGAAATAGTGAAATAGTGAAATGACGAAATTTCGCTATTTCGCCATTTCACTATTTCACTTTTGTTAGAATGGAAGATCATCCTCCGGTGTATTCACCATCGGCATCTCTTCTTTATGCACTTCCCCTGTTTGCGGAGCGCCGCTTCCATCTTCTTTTCGATTGCTGCCTCCGAGCATCTGCATAGAGTCGCCAAGAATTTCATAAATGAACTTTTTTTGTCCCTCTTTGTCATCGTATTCACGCTTGCGAATCCGCCCTTCAACGTAAATGGTGTTGCCTTTTTTAAGGAAACGCTCAGCCACATCGGCCAAACCCCTCCACATTACGATGTTGTGCCACTCGGTGTGAGTGGTCTTCTCCCCGTCTTTGCCTTTGTAAGCTTCGGTGGTGGCCAGGGTGAATGCAGCCTTTTTTACACCGTTTTCGAAATTTTGAATTTCCGGGTCCTTTCCCAGATTGCCGATCAAAATTACCTTGTTTACTCCAGTTGCCATGATAATTTAATTTAAGTTAAACACTCCGTGAACAAAAGTACTCAATTATAATGCTTAATCGGTTTTTTGGCAAAAGGTAATACATGAAATGGAAGTTTTTTTTCATTTTATCAATATTATTCTCAAATTTGCAGGAATCCGGACATTTTTAACACGAAATCATAAAAAAGATACCCGGCAGAGGAGTGCAAAAAAAAACAATCGATTAATCTTTCAAATGGCAAAACAAAAATATTTATTCTTTGGCGTAGGTTTTTTCTTTCTTTCACTCGGACTTATCTGGTTCCTTCAGCCGAAATCTCCATTGTTGAGCATTACACAAAATTCGGCTGCAAAAACACCATATCTGTATGAAGGAATCGTAAACGGAACCATGGCAGTTCAGGAGATAACACTCACCAAGGATTTTCTGAACGGGGTGGAAGTCCGCTTTGCCACCATGGGAAAAGTGAATACCAGCACAAATACCATCCTCGTTCTCGACAGCAATTATAACCTGCTTCATCGGGAAAAATTTTCATCCGAGGAAATTGA
Organism: Bacteroidota bacterium; assembly: GCA_037139855.1. Lineage (GTDB taxonomy): Bacteria > Bacteroidota > Bacteroidia > Bacteroidales > FEN-979 > CAIVAT01. The sequence goes on along the minus strand of JBAXFM010000035.1, from coordinate 7,403 downwards.
GGATACCAAATACCATGCATTTCAATTCAAAGAAAGCATGAAGGCGGGGAAGGGGAATAAAATCTTTATATGTCTTTTTTCCAAAGATGGTGATAGCGCCAACTGCATCCATCCGCTTTTTAATAATTCTGCAAAATTAGGTCCACTGTATGCTTCTGTCGTTGTGAATGACGATTATATCCGCTCAATAACAAATAAAGTCCGGCTGTACCCCGGAAGTATGATCGTTCGCACGCACGAATCTGATTCATCCTTATCCTCTGCCATCAGGTGGTTTTGGTATCTGATAGCGACTCTGCTCTCTTTGACCATCATTTTCACAAAAAGCATTCAGCTCTTTCTGAGCCGGTTGAAAATCAGGGCTGAGATTGTGTATGCGGTCATTGCATTGATCTTCGGCTCCATGTTTGTCATGCTGAATCCCCCTTTACAGGTTCCTGATGAAGGTTCACATTTTTCACGAACCATGGAAATATCTGAATTGCAATTTTCGAAAACCGGTAAAACCACCCCGGCCTCTGTTTTGATACTCGATTCAACTTTTCTGCGTCTCCATTTCAATCCTGATGAAAAGACAAGTAAAAATGAAATATGGTCGATGGCAAAAGTCAAACTGGAGCCCACAGTGCGAAGGCCAAGTGGCGGACCAGATTTGATTGTACCCTACCTTCCCCAGGTATTTGGATTATTACTTGGCAAATTGTTCAGCTCTTCTCCGGTTATTTTAATGTATTTCGGACGGCTGATGAACCTGATCCTGTCACTCCTGATCATTTTTCTGGCCATCCAGATTACACCCATTGGAAAATGGACATTCTTTCTGCTGGCGCTGATGCCCAAAACGCTCTATATGATGTCTTCCTTATCATACGATACACTGGTAATCAGCACCTCATTCCTTTTAATTGCCCTTTTCCTCTATTACGCCTTTAAAGCAACGGAAATCCGATGGAAAGACATTGCGTTACTGTTTTTCCTTATCGTACTGCTGGGATTAAGCAAACCACCTTATTTCCTGATCGGTTTGCTGTACTTCATTATTCCGTTTCAAAAAATTAAATCCTTGTCAAAGTACCTGCTGATTGTTCCTGTAGTTTTGTTATCGCTGGCGTTTGCTTTTGGGATATGGAAGGTGGCAGGAGAGGTTTTTAAATCAAAGGATGTTGCAAAAACTGAGCAGGTTTCTGGTGGCAATAATACTCCGGCTCAAACCCCGCCAGCACAGGTAATCGACGCGGGAAAACAGATTAATTATATCAGGGATAATCTTCCTACGTTCACAAAACTTCTGATCGTTACAACTTTTGACCATATGCGGGCCAGCATGCTCAACAACTTTGTAGGTACCATGGGGTGGCTGGATACTTTTTTACCGGACCCCCTGATTAATTTTTATCTCCTTGTGCTGCTCATCGCGGCATTATTTATTGCAGAAGAGCCTGTTCATTTGGATTGGCGAAGAAAACTACTTTTTTTCATCATCTTCATCACCTGCATTGTTGCCATTGAGACTGCCATGTATGTTTATTCATCCTTCGTAGCACAAACCAGACTATTTGGCGTTCAGGGGCGGTATTTTATCCCAATCGCCCCCCTGTTCCTGCTGCTCTTTTACAACAACACGCTGGCCGACAAGTTAAATTTCTTTTTCAGCGCCAGGAAAAAATCTTTTGTGATGGCAAAACCGAACCAGAAACCGAAGATTTTGCTTGAAATACAGGGAGAGCAGATCTTTATGAAATACTTGCAGCTGTTCATCATCCTATTTAATGTAATAGTACTCGTCGTTGCTCTCGCAGCCATCTTACTAAGATATTATGAATGGTAGAAAAATCGCAATTCATGAATGAAGACAACCAGTTAACCATTATAATTCCGGCGTTTAATGAGGAAAAAAACCTGAGCGTTTTTCTGCCTCCATTGATCAATTTCTGTAAGGAAAACAATTGGCGGATTATCGTGGTCAATGATGGCTCACAGGATAACACCAAATCGTACCTGAAAAATTTCGAACAGGAGCCTTTTTTAACAGCCTTACATCATAAACTGAACAAAGGCTATGGGGCTGCGATAAAAACCGGAATAAGGGCATGTAAAACCGAATATCTGATTACCTACGATGCCGATGGACAGCATTACCTGGAGGATATTGAGAAATTACGTTGCTGCCTGCTTGAAAACGATGCCGATATGGTGGTTGGTTCACGCAAAGGACTTAAATCTTCATCCCGCTTCAGAGGATTAGGCAAAAACATTATCCGACTCATCGCCCGAATTATGATGACAGTACCAATACATGATCTTAACTCCGGAATGAAGATTTACCGGACCGATCTGGCAAAAAAGTACCTTTACCTTACCACAGACACCATGTCGTTCAGTGATGTGATCACGCTTGTTTTCATTAACAACCGCCACATGGTAATTGAAGAACCAATTCGAATAAAGGAAAGAACCAACGGGGAAAGTACCATCGGTTTCCAAACGGCTTTCCAAACCGTCATGGAAATTCTTCATATTGTCATTCTTTTTAACCCGATGAAGATTTTTCTACCATTGTCTATTTTGTGTTTTTTAACGACCGGGTTTTGGGGAATCCCTTTGATCATTGAAGGTCGCGGATTAAGTATCGCCAGCTTATTAGGGTTGATTCTGGGAATTTTACTTTTTCTGCTTGGTTTGATTGCAGAACAACTTTCGCTCATCCGTAGAAATCAAAACGCCTGAGTCTTATCATATTCAGAACATTAAACTTTTCTGAATGAGTGGCCTGCTTCAATAAGGCTGTAAACAAAAACAATGAGCCTGATTTTCAAACGGTGTTTCAATAGCCGCCAGCGGTTTTGATCGTATTTCGCATGTATTCGATACTGTTCCTCAAATTGTCTTTTATAATTTATCGAACTGATAGATTTTGTATGTACCCTGAAGCAAGCCAGGTCATCATTGATATATCCCGGCGGACCCAATTTTGCCAAACGGATCCATAAATCATAATCCATGGCTGTTGGCAACCCTGTGTCGATGGCGCCAACTAATTTCAGCGCATGTTTCCGAATGAATACGGTAGGCTGTGAAATAAAATTATCAACAAGCAGCCGCTCAAAGCTGTATTTTCCTGATAACCTATTCTTATATGCAGTTATCCATTTCCTGATCTCGGCATCATGTTCGTCAATAATTCGACAATTTCCATAGAGCCACAAACATTCCGGGTGTTGGTGAAAAAAATTTGCCGCTTTCTGAAGAGTCCCGGGAAGGTATATGTCATCAGAATTAATCCAACCGATGATATCTCCTTTTGCCATCGAAAACCCCTTATTCAAGGCTTCCTGCATCCCCTGGTCTGGTTCTGATAGATAACTGATTCGTTCGGAATATTTTCTCAGAATATCCCTAGTCCCGTCAGTGGAAAACCCATCAACCACCAGATACTCAACCGGAAAATCTACCTCCTGCGAAAGAACACTTTCAATAGTCCGTTCGATAAACCCAATTTGATTAAAGGAAGGAGTAACGATGGAGAATGTATTTAATTTCATTTGATCATAAACTGATTTGTAATAGCTTTAACAGTATAAACATCGAGCTTGCCGATAATCGGCGGTCTGAACGGATTGCGATACGTTGTAATGACCGCTTCCTTATTGCTGTAAATCAGAGAATCGATCCGATACGCTCTGGTATCAACAGGGTGTATCTGATTTATACAAAAAAGATAAACCTTTTTATCCGCGCGGGGCCGGTCCAACGATAAAAAAACAGGTCTTGGAGCGTAACTTATATCCAACCTTACCTCATTTTCTCCTCTGATAACCAATACAGCATCCTTTGGTAAAATTTTATCCAGAAACAGATAATCTTTGATGAACGCTATTTTCTCATGATAGAATTCCATTTTATCCTGTAATCGAAGTGCAACCGGGAAAAATTGGTATGCATAAAATACTTGCAAAGAAAGCCAGGGGATCAAAACAACAATTGCGCCTAACGCCAACCGATGTTTATATCTGCCAAGCCGGCTCCATTCCGACCGCTCTTCGTAAATCAACCAAATTATCAATATTCCCTGAAATAATCCACCATAAAACCTGGGATCAGGGAAAACAATAAAAACAAGTATCAATGTTTGAAGGATCAGCAGAAATAAGCCGATGAATCGCAACAATAACGGAACACTTTTTTTTGTTAAGAAAAACAATACGCTAATCCATAAAAGCGCAGGAAAGTATATCAAAATATTTTCAAATATGGTATACAATGAAGGAATATTGACTTGCCTGTTGACGGAAAGAATATTCCTGATTGTTTCCAGATCATACACGGAATGCATATTCAGAAAGCCTGCTATCAGGGGACCATATGGCGAACCTGATTGAAGAAATGTCCAAACCAAAATTGGTAAATATAAGATTACCCAGGGAGCAACGATATAAAATGAGACCAACCACCAGGTTTTACGATTGAACCTGTATTCCCGATGGGATAAAATAAGGGTCATCAGAATAATCGCCAGGCCCAGTGGAAGGAGGGTTACCTTGGATGAAACAGAACCCAGAACAAGAACGGAAATCAGTAGCGCAAATTTGTTTATTCCGGTTTTTTCAATCAACTCCTTATATGAAAGCAGGGCAACAACCGCAGCAGCAGTTGCCAGATCTCCCATTGAATAACTCCCCCCTGTAACGTTCCAGATTACAGGATACATCCCTGTGACCAAACAGGTTAGCACAACGTAACCCCATCCGGTTAAATGTTTTTTTTCACTTGCCAAATACCATCCGAACCACACCAGCATAGCACTTAAACCCCAGCTAACAATATTCCCTGCATCAGGAAAGCCCATGGCATGCAATGGCGTGAGAGAAATCTGGAACAGCATATGCGGAAATACCGCCCCTTCCCATGGCAAAAGGTAAAAATTTAAGGCTCCATCATTCACAATTCTTGACGGCAATGTCATATACGCGTATAGCTCATCTATTTTTGATGATGGAGCCATGGCAGCAAGCAGGTTGGTAGTCAGGGCAATCATCAGTAGAAAAAAGGGAAATAGTTCCCACTTTTGCGGCATGGAAAATGTGATTTTTTTCATCCACAACTCCTCACGAACGAAAATAAAAAGTCCTGTTGATGAATTGATTATCCAAATACCGAATAAAATTGGTTTGGCAGCATTGCCCGATATCGCACAAACCTGCACCATGAGACTTGTACTTAAAATCCCAATAAGAACGGAGGCAACTTGCTTCCATGGGCTCTCCAGAAAGATTCTGCAGAGTTTCAATACCCCAAGGCCAAAACCAATCAAACCGAAGAAGGAGACCAATCCGACCAACAGGACTAAAAATGGATTATAACACGCTATCGAGCTAAACGAAGTCATTGTTTTTCTAAATCAGACAGGTTAACTTTCGTTGATAAAATCAAGCATTTCACCCTCTGATTTTTTCCATCTTTCGTAACCATTCAAAGAATCTTTGCGTGCCTGAGCAGCCAGACTTCCTGCCTGTGAAAAATCCAACGGTTTCAAATTGTTTACATCATATAATAACCCATTTTTCTCATGGACAATATATTCATTCATCGTGGGATGATCGGGGGTAACAACCAGTTTGCCCATTGTCATCGCTTCTATTACCGGCATCCCGATTCCTTCATACAACCGGGGGGTGAAAAACACATTGGCCTGGGATAAAACCGACAGATAATCTTCTTTTTGATCAAACCACCGGGTAATGGTAATACGATATTTTTCCATCTCTTCATCAGAAGGAAGAACTTCTCTGTACCAGATCGGATCCAAAGCCAGGTGAAGGTGAAAAGTTGAAAAGTCTGATCTATCGATAAGCTTTTTGATATGATCCCATGTAATATCGTTTGTTCGCTGCCAGAAAAACCCCTTCAATTCCGTAAATGAATCATTTCGGCAAGGCAAAAAAGAAGGATCGGTGTAATATTGAAAATACTTTGAATGGATCCCAAGTCGATCAAACCTCAGTTGAAGATCGTTGCAAAAGGAGATAAACTTAAAGTTTTTAAATCTTAAAAACAATTTATCAGGATCGGCGTGGATATCATCATACATCGGAACGATGATTATTTGCTTGCAATTGAGCTGTTTAAACTTTTCAGGATCATAGTAAATCATGATTTGCCAAAGGATCAATATGTCGAAATCCTGCTTATTGATCATCGTAATGGAAGGAGACTTTCCTCCGTTCCATTTGCTATCCCACATAACCCTGACAGACCCGAGGGGTCTTAACAGATTGATAAAAAAACCGGGCGAAACCGTTTTGAAATGATACGAATGGTCGATAACTCCAATTTTTTTCTGACCCGTCAAACCCTGCGAAGGATAAAAAGTATCAGGATATTGTACAGAACCGGCAGTCCTATTGAAAATCCTGATAACTCTTAATACTCTGGCAATGATAAGTTTAAGTTTATAAGTACGGAGAAAATTCATCTGATTCTGAATCAGGCGAATGACCGGGGAAAATGGGAATAGCAACAGGGCGATAATTTGTTTCAGGATTTTATTCATCATTGGTTGGATTCCTTTACGATTTGATTACGATAAATCCACTTGAGCAATGTCTCCATAATCAAACCAGGCAAAACCCGGTAAACCCATTCAGTTGCTTTTGCCCGGCAGATAAACCGTTGATGATATCTTTTTTCATTTAATGACAGTTTGCCCGTCGAATTCAGAATTTTCAGGTTTGACCGGGCCGATTTCACCATTTTTCGGTTGGAAGTTCCTCGTGTATCAAAAACAGCAATCGTTTCGGGGATGTACCGGAATTTAAAACCGGCATGAAATAATCTTAAAACCATTTCATAATCGGCACTGAAATACAAGTCGGACTGATACGCTTTATCCCTGATCAACTTGGTTTGGAAAAACATAGCCTGATGGCAACAAATCATCCCTTTCCGGATATCATCCTGCGGCAGAGCTTTCCGCCATGCCTTAAACGCCGGATATTGTGCTACGCTGTCGCCATACAGCACCTGTGCATCGTTCAATTCCTGATTAAAAATAGAAGAAAGAACATGATTGTTAAAAAAAACATCCCCGGCATTCATGAAATTAACCCATTCACCTGTTGTTTTGACAAGCCCTTTATTCATGGCATCGTAAATTCCCTGGTCGGGTTCGCTGATCCAATAGTCCATTTGTCCGGCATAAGTCCTGATGACTTCAACCGTTCCATCTGAAGACCCCCCATCGATCACTATAAATTCAATCAAGGGGTAATCCTGACCTAGAACACTTTTGATTGTTTTCTCCAACTCCCCGGCAGCATTGCGTACAACGGTGACGACAGATATTTTCGGGGGGTTGGTGGTCATTTTATACCAGGTCCGGGTTTTTTAGATAAAATTTAATATAA